>CAZVKP010000275.1:0-2527 GCA_964627635.1 uncultured Calditrichaceae bacterium
TAATAGGGAACCGGTTGTAATTTGTTTCGGCTGATAAATTGCCTGCATTGTTCCAATGCTTGGGAGTGTGAATAAACAGCGTGTAATTCCCGGTAATCAGTGCCCGGTGCAGATAATAAACAATGGTGAATATGCAGCTCCACTGCCCCAACCACATTTAATTTTGTGTTTAAAATGAGTTGGTTTACCTGGGTTACAACGCCGCCAGTATTATTTTCGACCGGAACAATTCCATAGTCATAAACGCCGGATTCAACTTCCTCGAATATCTCGGTAAACTCATTACAAGCGATAGGGATTAAATTATCGTTCCACGTTTTTGATGCCACCTCGCTGTATGCCCCGTGCTCTCCCTGAAAAGCAATTATTTTGTAATCCCTGTTCTGTAATTTTTTACTTTCTGTAATGATCTCTTTATAGAGTTTTTCGCAGAATTCCGGATCGATGAGTTCACTGGATTGTCGTCTAAGCTTATTGAAAATTTCTTCTTCCCTTTTAATATCCGTAACGGATTTTTTAAATTTTTTGGATTTCAATGCTATTTCCATTCGTGCGTCCAACAGTTTGATGATCTGATAATCAATCTTATCCAATTTTTTCCGGATATCTTTTAGGTCCATAATGACTCCTTACGCATATTGTATTTTGACAAAATTATAAATTTTATATGGCAGTTCTCACTTATTGCGGTTCTTTTTTAAAATTAATCAGGTTGGTTATCCCATGCATAATATGCGAGAATTGCTCGGGTGTTAATGCCTGATCTTTATCGGACAGCGCCTTTTCAGGATTATGATGTACTTCAATAATTAAGCCATCGGCACCGGCTGAAACTGCTGCCAGACTCATTGGACCAATCAATTCCGGTCGTCCGGTTGCGTGAGAGGGATCGACGATGATGGGTAGATGAGATAATTCTTTCATGGCCGGCACTGCACTCAAATCCAGGGTATTTCTGGTATATGTTTCGAAGGTGCGTATACCCCTTTCACACGGAATCACCTTTTCATTCCCTTCATTCAAAATATATTCTATGCTATTCAACCATTCCGACAGGGAGGAATACATTCCTCTTTTCAATAAGACTGCCTTGTTTACTTTTCCCACTTCCTTTAGAAGGGCAAAATTTTGCATATTTCTGGTCCCGATTTGAAGAACGTCTGCAAACTCACATACCCAGGTGACATCACGGGGATCCGTCACCTCAGTTACAATCGGTAAGCCGGTGGTTTCTTTTGCTTTTTCCAAAATTTTTAAGCCATTTAAACCCAACCCCTGGAATGAATAGGGGGAGGATCGTGGCTTAAAGGCGCCGCCCCTTAACATGCTTGCACCGGCTTCTTTTACTTTATTTGCAATAATTAAGGTTTGCTCTTCGCTTTCTACACTGCAAGGGCCGGCAATTACCACAAAATCTTTCCCAATCTCAAGATCTCCAATGCGAACAATTGTTCGCTGTTTCCCGTTCCTTGCTGCTAATTTTAAATTCTTCATAATATCAATTCCTTAATGCCTGAACATAAAATGTTGATTAATGTTAAACTATTTGATTTCCTCTTCATATTTTTTGATAAAATGTAATTTTTTCTTCAAGCAATCTGCCTGTGAATTTTAATCATATTTGATTTGTAAAATAAAGCAAAATATTAACAAAATTAATAGATTAATAAAAGAATTTTGTGCAGGTTTGAATATAAAATTCGCTGGAGCCATACTAAAATTAGGGTAAAAACTTAAACCTAATTCGTCACATACATTTTACCATTAACCGATATATAACATTAATTGAATTTATCTGCATTAAAATTTCAGTAAATTATGTAAATCTGGAAACCCTGAAGCACTAAAATCAATTTAATAAATGTATTGTCATGACTTTATCATTCTTGTTTTTATTAGTATCTTGGAAATAAAACTGAAAATAATTAAGGTATCAAAATTTGTTTAAAACGTTAACAAACTTTTTAATTATCTTTTTTCTTACGGGATTTGTTATATCCACCGCTGATCTGCAATCTAAAGATATCCTCCAGGGCAATGCCTTCGATATGTTATTTAATATTGCCCAAAAAGGCATTATGCAGGATTCTCAATCAAATTCCATGTCCGACTTAAAAAACTCTATGGACAATTTGATAGTCGATGGCATCTATGTTCCACCCATTAACAACATCGATACCTTTCTGGATTCTGTGGATCAAATTGTGACCATTGATACGCTTTCCAGGAAATTTGTTCGAAACACCAAACCGCTCCATTTTTTACTATCATTCAATGAATTCAGTTTTCTCACACTGGTGCAGACGCAGTTCAGGTTACAAGATTTATATCATTCCTTGTCATCTGAAGAAAAAGTGAATTATATGATCCGTTTGCTTCTCATCAAACGGCAATTAAGCTATTTTAAAACGCATTTATTGGAAAGCACCCTTCAGTTGTATCCGGAACTCAAATCCACTCAACAAAAAAAGCAATGCTGGAATGCGATCGACCGAATGATGGAAACAGTGGACTTGAAAAAGTCGGA
>CAZVKP010000275.1:2537-5282 GCA_964627635.1 uncultured Calditrichaceae bacterium
ACCGGAAATCAGATTGTGCAGCGTAGTCCGTACGGTATTGTTACCGAATCCGGGAGTATTTTAAATTACTTACGCGCCCGGATGAAAAAGGAGCAAAATGAGGAAATAAAAACTTTAGCTGGTCAGATAATTCAAAAAATTGAAAATGCGGAAAGCTACTACAAAAAACCGGAAGGATCAAAAATCAAGTTTCATATCTCGGAAGTTCTTTCTCAGGAGAGACGAGAGAAACTTTTAGCGGCCGATTATTTTCACGAGGCTTTTCAAAGCAAAAATAATCTCGATAAAATTGAAAAATACACCCGATCGATTCAACATAATCCCGACTTTTCCCCATCCTACTATAATCGGGGGATCGCTTATTACGAGACAGGTAGATTCTCAGAAGCCATTCAGGATTTCGATAAGGCAATGGAATTGGAACCCGAATCGGCGATGACTTACTTGTATCGCGGTATCTGCTATCAGAAATTAGGACAACCGGACCGGGCAGTAACCGATTTTACACTTGCTATGGCATATGATCCCCACCCGGTGCAGGCGCATAATCAAAGAGGGATGAGTTACCAGAAAATGGAGGAGTATCTCATGGCAATCCGGGATTATAACTGGATTTTAAAATATCAACCTGAAAATATCACTGTGTTGTTAAACCGCGGATATTGCCTTCAGAAGCTGGACTACTTTAAAGAAGCCATCGCGCAGTATAAAAAAGTATTGGAGGTATCTCCGTTAAATGCACCCGCCTATTACAATCTGGGTCGTATCTATTGGATGCAGGGAAAATGGGAAAAGGTCGTGGAAGCCTGGGAAAAATGTCTTGAGATCGATCCCAACCAGCAATATGTGCTGAATAATTTACCCACCGCAAAGGTAAATGCCATCTGGTTTAACAGACCACAGAAACGAACCATTACTATTGATAAAAAGAAGATAAAGAAATAAGCAGCTACTTAGGTTTTGGGTTCAAAAGTTCACAGTTCAGGGTTCTCATAGAGAAATGTCTTTAACAGAGCCCTATAGATTAAAAATTTGAATCAATTTTTGTGTTTTAAAATCCGGACAATTGATGGGCAGTGCAGATCGGCAATTGCCTAATTCGGATGGGTATGATAAGGTGCAAAGAACGTCAAGTTTATTAATATAACCCGTTGTGCTAATTAATCTGTAAACCGTTTCACATTGTGATCACCTCTGTGAAGCGGTTTCAAGGTCTCGCTTTGTTCCATTTATTAGCACAATGGGTTAATAAAAATTGGAACTCATTAACCATCATTGTAAGAGAAATAAATAAAAAACCAATTATTAAAATTAAATAACCTTCCGGAATTTATTCAGAGACTTTTGTAACAAATTTCTCACGGCTACCGTATATTTCACCGGATTTATTTTGGAAAAGAACGTTTACCTGGGCGACCCGGTGGTACCACTGACATCATATCAGCCGGGGACTCCCTTGATGCGGATGGCGGATATGGAAGACCTCATTTTTAAAGGCACGGTTGATGAAATTGACGTGGGAAAAATAAAAGAAGGAATGAGTTGCGAGCTTCAGGTTGGTGCATTGCCGGGAGTAACGATAACCGGCCATGTGACGCTTATTTCGCTGAAAGCCAAGAAAGAGGATAATACAACCGTGTTTCCGGTTGAGATAAAGATTGAAGAAACCAACGATGCAGTTCTTCGAGCAGGTTACTCAGCAAATGCCAACATAATTATTGCCAAAAGAGACAGTGTGCTGGCTATTCCGGAACGAGTGGTCACTTTTCGTAACGATTCCGCTTTCGTACAAATTCCGGTAGGCGAAACCGATTTTAATGAACGCTATATTAAAACCGGATTGAGTGACGCCATTCTGATTGAAGTGACGGAGGGATTAAAAGAAGGTGAAGAAGTATTAGAGAAGGAAGTGAAAGAAATCACCTGATATGATAAAGTGTTCATGTGTTATGGTGTTTTAGCCTGTAAGTCACTTGAACACGATAACACCAAAACACTAACAGCTCTCTATTTAGTGTCAATTTTAATCGGGAAAATAAATGAAAAAACTGTTCGATGATTTAAGAGAGATTTTTCTGTACCTCCGTGAATATAAAGCACGAACTGCGATGACCATGTTTGGTATTATCTGGGGAACGCTAACGGTGATTTTACTCCTTGCTTTTGGGGTGGGTGTTCAAAAGCAGATGAGCAAGAACATGCACGGTATTGGAGAGGGTATCGCGATTGTGTGGCCCGGGCGAACCAGTATTCCGTATCAAGGGTATGGGAGAGACCGGAATATTAGACTGAATGAAGATGATATTGAATACATTCGGAGCGAGGTTCAGAATATTCAGAGAATAAGCCCTGAATTTATGAAATGGGGATCAGTCGTCAGATTGGGAGAAAAGATCAATCGTCCCAATGTTACCGGAATTATTCCTGAATATGGTCCCATGCGTAACATATGGCCGCAAGCTGGGGGGCGCTGGTTAAACGAGTTAGACATGGAAAAGAGGCGGCGAGTGGTATTCCTGGGAAACAGACTGCGTGATTTCCTGTTCGGAGAGAATGCCGACGCCATCGGTAAATATGTTTATATTGATGAAACTCCGTTTTTAGTGATTGGCGTATTGAAAAAGAAAACCCAACCTTCATCCTATAGCCAAAGAGATCAGGATCGCGCATTTATCCCGATGACAACTCATAAATCCATTTTTGGTCACAGGTATGTGAGTAATTTTGTTTACCAAATCAGGGATC
>CAZVKP010000276.1:0-5281 GCA_964627635.1 uncultured Calditrichaceae bacterium
TGGTGCGATAAGTAATAAACAAAATAGATTTCTGACAATTTTTATTAGTGAAACTGAGCTAAGGAATTCATCATAAAACATAATTCATCAAAAACTCATTAAACCCAAAAGATTATCATGACAACCAAAAATTTAAACGTGCTACTCATTGACGACGACATCAATCTATGCCGGGTGTTGAGCTATCAACTGCAGAAAAACAATTATGAGGTGCAGATTGCACACGAGGGAAACGAGGGACTGCGCTTGTTCCGGCAGGGAAATCTTGATGTGGTCTTATTAGACATTCAGATGCCGGATGTTTCCGGAATTCAGGTGCTCAGGGAAATCCGCCGTGAAGATAAAAACGTAGTGGTAATTATGATTACCGCTTATGGTAGCGTGGACAGCGCCCTGGACGCCTGCCGGATTGGCGCGGATGACTACATTACCAAACCGTTCGGGCAGGAGCAAATGCTGTTCGTCATCGAAAAAGCAGTCCGTTTGAGGAGATTGCAACAGGAGAACATCGAACTCCACCACGAACTGGAGGACAAGCATCAGTTCGGAAACATTGTGGCAAAGAGTGCTACCATGGAAGAGGTTTTAAGAACTGCTTCCAAAGTTGCCAACAGCGATGCAACGGTGCTGATACTGGGAGAAAGCGGCACCGGAAAGGAAGTGCTGGCGCGCGCCATTCACTATAACAGCCCGCGGAAAGATAAACCGCTGATCACCGTCAATTGTCCGTCAGTGCCGGATAATTTACTGGAAAGCGAGCTGTTCGGTCACGTGAAAGGCGCTTTTACCGGGGCGGTGAAGGACCGGAAAGGAAAATTTGAAATGGCGGAAGGCGGAACCATCTTCCTGGACGAAATTGCTGATTTAAAAGAGAGTCTTCAGGCAAAACTGCTCCGGGTGCTGCAGGAACACGAAATTGAACCGGTGGGCAGTTCCAGAAAAATCAAGACCGATGCGCGGGTGATTGCCGCCACCAATAAAGACCTGGAAAAGCGGGTGGAAGAGGGTTTATTCCGGGAAGATTTATACTACCGTTTAAATGTGGTGCCGATTACCATTCCGCCATTGCGTGAGCGCAAAGAGGAAATTCCTTATCTGGTGGATTACTTTGTGGAAAAATACGGCAAGGGTCAAAAATACGATATCAGTCCCGATTTTACGGAAGCGATGAAAAATTACCATTGCCCAGGACTGGCCCGGGAATGTCCGCCAACTTGAAAATGTGATTGAACGGGCCATTGTGTTAACAAGTGACAATCAATTAACCGGTGAAAGCTTACCGGCTCATTTGCTCCAAAAGCAGAAAACTAAAGAGCAGAACAAAGACCAGAAACACCTGCTGGATGACGATATGACCTTAGAGGACATTGAACGACTGGCAATCCAAAAGGCATTGAAAAAAAGCGACGGAAACAAAACCCAGGCAGCAAAGTTTCTGGACATCCCTCGTCACGTTTTGCTTTACCGGATGAAGAAGTTTGGGTTGGATTAGGAATAGTTATACATCCTGAATTGTTTGTGCGCTTGTCTAAATAAGTAGCGAATCATTTATCCGAAGCAAGTTGTTCTAGCTGTATTATTTTGTCGAAATAAACATTGAAATTTATAAAAGGACACTATATCTTAATTATTTAAAAACCATATATTGACTAAATTTTAGAAATGTTATGTGAAATTTCAAATGATGGTTTTGAGTAATGACTATATTTGAATTTTGATAACAAATGATAAAGATTTTTTAAAACAATTTAAAACAATATTTACAGTTACTGGATAAATTTATAACAATGAATAATGATAAAAAAGAGGCATACCATGTCAGAAGCTTTAGATTATATGGAAAAATTGAAACGCGAGACAAAAAAAAGCGAAGAGGAAATAATGACTTTAGCTTTTAAAACCGGAATACGTCAATTGTGGCGTGAACACGTTCTTGGTCGCTATTTGCGTGAAGAGATATCTCGTAAGAAAGCTGTTGAAATGGTTGGGATTGACTTAGTTGAATTAGCAGATAATCAACATGAAGCAATGATGGAGGATTTAAACTGGGCACTGGAAAATTAAAAGAAATTGTTAAAGCCTATCAGCAAAAAATGATCAGTATCGACAGGACAGAAAATTGTATTTTACCGTTGTATGATGTAAGTTCTTTATATGTAACCAGAACAATTGTTGAAATAGCAATTGAGCAATTGCATAAACATACCGTTAATTCTCATAAAAATAGAGAATAATTGAAAACGATGAAATGCTGTGAGGTGATATAAGAATCTCAGAATAACTATTATTCCAGCCCCAAAAACCAAACTTACAGGAAAAGCTCCACAAATTACGGATACTCATCAAGAAAAGTGGGATGACACCAATCACCCACTATTTATAAAAGTTAAACCACTAAAAAGCGAATTTTCCTCGCTCTCACCATTTACCGCATTGCTACAAGAATTGCCGAATGTTGAGCCATAATTCATTGAGAATTATAGAAGTGGAATTCAGAAATAAATAAACACACACGAGAAAGTCTTTATCCAAAAGGCATTGAAAAAAAGCAACGAAAACAAAACGCAGGCAGCAAAGTTTCTGGACATCCCCCGTCATGTGCTGCTTTACCGAATGAAGAAGTTTGGGTTGGAATAAAGGAACATACCACCAATTTGTTCTTGTATCTTAAGTAGCAGCAGAAGTCCGGTTTTTTAATAGTGCCATTAAGAAACTTTGACAAAGGATTGACGGGAAAACAATAAACGTTTTATTTATAAATCGATGGATATTTTTCCGGACTTTCAATTATAGAAATTTCAAGATCTATATCTAATTTAGGCCAATACAAATGAAAGTCATGCAATAATTCTACATCTAAAATTTCTTCGAGTTTTGCCTTTTTAAACCACGAAAATTTATCAAACGGAAGGAAATACTCTTTATTTTTTACAAGGATCCAAAAACCATGTGTGGATATATTGGTAACTTCAATATCCGAAGTGTTTATTCCAGTTATTTCGGATTTCATCTCTTCTTTCCTCAATTATTTTCATTACTTCATTTATTTGTTGCTTTGAAAGTCTATAATTTCTCGCTAACCGAATCTCGGGAAATATCCAAAATTTTGCTTCACCATCCGCACAATAAACATGAATATGCATCCTTTATTCTTCTCTGGAAAAAAAGAAAAAACGATAACCTTTATATTTAAAAACTGTTGGACTCATATATTGATTCGATTTTAAAATTTTAATATTTTATTATTACTAAGACCTCACACGTCAGAGTTATAATATAATAATAACACGTAGTAAACAAACGGTCAAGATATAACTGTTATAGGGAGGTAATAAATTAACACCAAATAACCCTTGATTATATAATCTCTTCTTTTAAATCAACAGAAGCATTTTAGAACACATGAATTGAATATAAAACAAACCCTTTTAAAAAATTAGAATCCCATCAAAAACCATCCAAATTTTAATTATTTGCCTTCCAGAATGGGAGCATCCGTAAAAGGTAGTAATACCGCAATGATCCAAGTGCTTTATATCCATACCCGTTTTGCCACGGGCATCCCTATGCGAAAATTTATCCCTGTCGTAGGTATGCTCATACCATAATGCCAATCGGCGATTGGCGCTACGAAGCGTGCCGTTGCCGGAACGTTTACACGAGATTATACCTCAACCCCCATCCCACCGGATACTTATCAAAAAGTTCATGGATGCAGGGTTCCCTTCCCCTTCTCCACTTTGGAGAAGGGGAAGGGATAAAGGGATGGGGATGAGGTTAAATTGGTTAATTATAGATCGATGCTCATCTCCAGAGGAGTTGCCCGGAAAATTCCATGTTATTTAAAAATTTTCCCTGTAGTATTTGTCGCCATACCGCAATGCCAATCGGCAATTGGCGCTACGAAGCGTGCCGTGCAGAACGGACGGCACCACTTGTATTTTATTGAAACGTGTTACCGATGTCTCCGAACAGTTCTGGCATTGGTCGTCACAAAACGAAAACACCAGCTTCTGGAAGCTACTGCAATTTTAAAACATTTTTCTTTACTTAACTGATTCCGCCGTCAGTGGAGATTTCTGGGGAAGCTTCGGCAACAGGGCATTCTCAATCCTACGGTTTTGGCTGCGACCCTCCACCGTTTCATTGCTGGCAACTGATGAGATAGATTTCAAGAATGATTTCTTTCATAGAGGAAGTCTCTACACTTCTGAATTTTTCTTCAAAAGGATGAAAAATATAATAAAAATAGTGCATAAAGTGAAGGAGAAAAAAATCTGTTGAGGGTGGTGGAATGGGAGTTACTTTTTGCATTAACACTTGGGTTCAGGCAGGAGAGGAACTCATCAAAACTCTTCCAATACCGGTAAATCTTTGCTGTATTGAACGTCTAACCAATTTAGCATTGCCAAATTTCGGATGGAGGAGGCAACCTCTTCTTTGTCTAAGGGAGGTTTACGTTGTTTTTTCCATTTCATTACATAATCAAAAACCTTTTTTTCGTCAATCCTGCTCACTCTGTCATGTTCTTTTAATTCTTTTAGGGAATACATAATGGTAGTGGCAATCTCAGCTTGATCGGTGTTCATTCTGGCAAACAGGTCTGCGATGCGATGAATAATGTTTTTGTACCGGCTAAGAATTTCTGAATATTTCTCCCTGTACTGTTTATACTCCGGTCCGACTTTTATTTGTATCATTTGCCCCTTTTGTTCTTCCTGAATAATTCCGGAATTTGCCAGGATGCTTATCGCCTTCTTTACATCTGCAGAGAACGGACCATAGCTTTTTTGAGTGAAATTAAAATCAGTAGGGACACCATTTTCAGTAGCAACAAAACCAAGTTTTTGAAAAATGGTTCTTCCTACCGGATTGCTATAAGGCTGATTTTCCAACTCATTCAAAATCTCAACAAGAACTAACCAGCCTGGATTTAACTTGTTTCCACTTGATTTATTGTTCTGGGATTTTATCTTTTTACTGTTATGCAAATACTCCGGCGAAAGCAATTTCGGTCCGGTGCCGTACGGAGCATATAGTTCAACCGGAATATCTATAGAATTAAGATACATGTAAATGATGGGACCAACCAGTGACCATTCAAGCTGACCGTTTCCACAACCGAGCGGTGGAACCGCCAAAGATTGAACATCCCATTCCTGGTAATGATTTACCAGATAGTCCAATCCTTTTTTAATATCTTTGATTTTTGAAATAGAGCGCCAATTCTCTTTAGTGGGGAAATTAAGAATATTCGGACCGAAAAGTTGTTTATAAATAT
>CAZVKP010000277.1:0-5271 GCA_964627635.1 uncultured Calditrichaceae bacterium
GTGGATTCTTCCACAGAATTGTCGCGCCTGCTCTTCCCCATGCATGACATGGCTCATATTGAAACGCACCCGATTTATTCATTTGAGGAATTGGGAAAACTCTTCAGCCAACCGGAAGGCAGATAAATCCTTAGCATAAAAGTGGGCAACTATCTATAATATTAGATAGTTGCCCATCTTTTTCTTTAATCTCCAATATTTCAAGGATAATATTTAAAAATACCTAACCGTTTTTCCTCACCGCAACCACCGTTGCATCATCGTCCGGAGTGGCAATTCGGGCAAAGAAGTTCTTTTTCAGATGTTCAACAATTTCGCTGGCGGAGGCATATTTGACTTCCCGCAGACAATCTTCCAGATAGGCAGATACAAAATTAATTTCTCCCTCCATCTGCTCCTGAAAACCATCGGTAAACAACAGCATAATGTCGCCGGCTCCCATGATATTGATGGTATTCACTGCATACTGGGGTTTGGTGCCGTATGCGTTGCCTGTCAACCGGGCATCCATATGGGCTGCTGAAGGGAAGGTCCCGATTGGGGGAAAACTTACCATATGCTCATGGTTAATGCTCACCAACCGGTCGTATTCCACAGAAAACACCACCGGCAACGGATGTCCGGCGGAGAGAAAACGGAACTCACCATTTTGGTGGATCTCTCCATAAATCATGGTGATGAATTTGTCAATTCTGGAAGATTGATAAAACCGGGTATTCAATGTTTCGAACAAATCGGTGGTAATCTCGCCATAAAGCGTTAACTCATAACTGGCACCAACCAGGAATGCCTGATGCAGCATGGCAGTTAGAAGTGCATCGGTAATGCTATGTCCGCTGGCATCAGCCAGCAGGATACCTGCCTTATGACGTGTCTCTTCCAGTTTCCGAACAACCTCCATTTTTCCTTCTGAAATCGCCTGTCCGATTCTCGCTTCCATATCGAATCTTTTATTGAAATCTATATAAATCAGGTGGTCTCCGCCTACCTCACCGCTCAGAGGAAAGATATCCCCGTAGATATCGATACCGGGTAGCGTCGGAATTTCACCGGGATTCGGTTTGATTTTCCGTGCAATTCGCTGAAAATTTTTTAGTTCATTGTCCATCGATGCAGATTCTGTAAGAAATTTTTCCATGCTCACGTCCTTTTTCATTATATTTGCGTTTTCATTCTAAGTCGATCCACTCAATGTACAATCATAAGTTTACGATTGAATTAAGGAAAAGTTTACCTTTATTTTTCTTTTATTTAAGTGCACTTTTGCTGCCGCGAGAAATACCTGCCGTATTTCCTATTCGAAGATAAACCAATGACTCCACCGCAAGAAGAGTATCATGTTGGAGTCTCCCCTGCCAATGCAGGCAGAATTGGTAAAATTTACGAATGATAAAGGATATGTGTATTTACAGATATAAAACAGCAGTTGCTATTTATATTAAAATTCGCAATAATCTATCGCAGTCATTATATTTGTGTGCATAGTTGTGATATTCAAAATATAAATTGATTAACTGGTTAAAAATGAGCAGACCATGATAGAAGCAGTAATCTTTGATATGGACGGTTTATTAATCGATTCCGAACCGTTGTGGCAGGAAGCGGAAATGCAGGCATTCAAGAAAGTTAACATCAGTCTCACCAGAGAAAACTGCTCGGAGACAACCGGTTTCCGAACAGATGAAGTAGTGGATTATTGGTTTCGCAAGCGTCCCTGGAAAGGTATGAGCAAATCTGATATGGTGGAAGAGATTACCGGAGATGTCATTCAATTGATCAAAGAAAAAGGGAATTTAAAACCGGGTGTTCAAAACACTTTGGATTTGATTGGAGATAATGGTCTCAGAAGCGCGCTTGCAACTTCTTCCAATTACCGGATTATCCGGGCAGTTCTGGATAAATTCAATCTGAATCCGGCATTTGAAGTCATCCATTCCGCGCAGGATGAAACATACGGCAAACCGCATCCCGGGGTGTATCTTACCGCAAGTCAAAAACTAAAAGTCTATCCTGAAAACTGCCTGGCATTAGAAGACTCACTTGCCGGCGTAATTGCTGCAAAGGCGGCCAAAATGTTCTGCATCGCCGTGCCTGAAAGACCAGATAAACGTTTCGTTTTGGCAGATATTCAATTAAGTTCTTTAGAGGAGTTCAATTCAGACATATTGAGGCAAATCCCCCTCCGTCAATAATACAAATTCAAGTGAAGCGCTGAAGTGAAACAACCGCTACCCTATGCGGTACGTAGGTTGTAGATTTGTCATCCAAACCTAATTATTGCATATATGCCTGCTAATTCAATCAAACACCAATCAACTTTACAACGATTTATTTCTTCCGAATTCACGATTTAAGTTGGGATCGAGAATCTCCAGTTTCTCCACATTTTCCCAATCCTTCAGCATCTGATTTTTATCGACAAAGGGAACCGGGGATTTATCCGATTCCGAATAGACCCGGTAATATTCTCCATTTTCTTCGTAATACTGCACTTGTTTTCCGTAATAACTTGCTTCTGCAATTTTTGTCTTCATATTTATAAACGATTTTTTTGTTCCAAAGAAGTTATTAGATAAACATCCTTTATATAATAGGTTATACGCCCTAATGCAATGACTTTTTTATTCAAAACATAGATCGTTGAAAGAGACTTAAGTTGTATGTAATTAGTATTTTACTGCCTTTTTTTACAATGAATCTGTATCATTTATACCAGCATAATAGCTTCCACGGAAGACTTAATCCGATTATCCGGATTTAACAGCTTCCAGAATTGCCATCCTACTTTGCAGACGCCGTTTTCGGATTTTGCGAAAACCTGCTTCTTTTAACCATGCTTTCATTTCCTCAGTAGCATAGGCGTTCCCCCGCTCAGTATTCACCAGCATGTTGATCGCAAATAAAGTCCCAATTATTGGACCGGTTCTTTTACGATTCAGGAAAAAATCCCGGATGATGACTTTCCCGTTTGGCTGCATTGAATGATAAACCTTTTTGAGTAATTTGCGGTTTTCCTCAGGACTGTAAATATGCAGAATACTTGAGAGTAAAGCAGCGTCATATCCATCTCCAAGATGGTCTTCCAAAAAGTTACCCGCCTTAAAATGCAACTTATGTGTAACAGAGGATTCTTCAAAATATTGTTTGGCAATGGGTCCGGTTTCCGGCGAATCGAAAACGGTCGCTTTTAACGCCGGATATTTTTCTGCAAATCCAATGGCAAACAAACCGGGTCCGCCTCCCAGATCCAGCAAATGGCGATATCCGTCTAAAGAGACTGCATTAACCATGGTTTCCAGATTTACTTTTTCCCGTTGCGCCATGGAAAGTATAAAATTGGTATGATTACGATGAATACTTTTCTTTTCGGGTTCGCGAAAGGGTTTTCCGCTTTCCAAAACTTCCGGTAAATGAACCCAGCGGTTTAAAAGCCGCCATTCATGGAGTAACCATTCTTTCACCAATTCATAGTTTTCCGGCGAAAATACTTCCTGATACAAAGATGAAATTTTAAACTGACCATCTTTTTTATTTAAATATCCCTGAGAACACAGCGAATTCAGCACAATCTCACCACCCCGTTTATCCCAATTTAGTTGAGCGGTAATCTCTTCCAATGTTAGCCAGTCTTTTCCGACCAGAATATCAAATAATCCCTCTTTAGCAGCAGACAGCAAAACAATGGATTTTCGATATTGATAAACCTCGTCTAATAACTTGTCTTTATTGGTCATCACCGTTCCTTTTTTAGATAATATTCAATGCGATTAATATGGTAAAAACATCACAAATATCAAATCGAAATTCATTTTTATCACCAGCGCCATTCAATAAATCCCTCCAGGCGCTGTTCATAGGGTCTCAGCCAGCGGTAATAAATGCCGGGACTGATATTATTTCTGCTAATTGGTGATAGCTGAATTTCCGCATACTGCAGCGCATCCTGGGACCAGACAAACGTTGTGGTTACATTCAATTTCGATTTTCCCGGTAAGGGAAGCATAAATCCGGTATCCGTTTGATATAAATAAGGCGTTACGGATCGATTTTGAATGATATGAAACAAAAACGGGAACGGATTGAAAAATGATAGCCCGAATCCAATTTGTTGTGAGCGCAGTCCATTCAGAATCCGGACATTCCACAAAGGCGTAATTGCAGTAGTGCCACTGATTTTAACATTCCATTTTTGTGATACGGAAAGCGTATAACTATTGATTAAATTTTTATAGCTGTAATTTAACCTAAAATTGCTCAATAAATTCGGATTGAATCGATGGCTCAGATTCAGATTGGCAGCACTGTTTTCTTCAAACTGCCAATCTTTAAGTCTGATATCTGCCGTCCAGAAACCGTGGTTGCTTTGTCCTGAAACTCCGGAGGTCCAATACCAGTTATCATCAACATAATTTGTGGATTGAAAATAATTCAGTCCCCACACCACGCCGTTGAGCGAAAATAAGCCTCTGGCTAAATTCCAATCAGATTGACGTGTGGTAACAAAATCAGTAGTAAAGTAGTGGCTGGATGCCAATTTACCGGAAAACACCGAGCGATATTCCTGCATCTGTTGATCAGGAATTTGCATGCCTTCCACTAACCAGCGCAACTGACTGCCAATTCTTCCGATAAATGTTTGTAAATACTGGGGGTCGTTCTCAAGTTGAATTGCCCTGAAACTCAGTCTTTGGCGTCGATAACGTGTATCCAATCTAACTGTAGAAAACCGTTTATCTCTCATTAAAAATGACGGTTTCAGATCATAATCCGGCTGACTAAAATAAAAATAATAATTTTGAAGATTAAATTGGTTGGTTTGGATGGTTGAGGCTTGAAAGCCCAGTTGATTCTGCCAGTCCATGGCAATTTTATGTTGCTGATAACCATTATAATAATGTCGGAACCGATAATTCAATCTGTTTTGGTTTCTTCGGACGCCGATTTCCAAATCCCGGACATCAACACCATCCATTCTCCAGTCTCCCTCCTCACGAATTTGCCATCGGAAACCGGAAATTTCGGATTGCAGGGCGTATCGATGTGGCAGTTTCAATCCGGATTCATTCAATATAGTTCGATAGCTATACTGTGAAATTCCCTGTATAATATTTAAGGATTTATGAAATATCATGGAATCTCCGGTGAGTTCTTTACCCCAAAGGGAAAAGAGATCGCTGGACGCCCCCAGTAAATGGCGAGTTATTTGGTTTTTAAATAGTCTTCTTTCATAATCTGACCAAAATTCCGCTTGTTTTCTAATCCCCGGCCGAC
>CAZVKP010000278.1:0-5270 GCA_964627635.1 uncultured Calditrichaceae bacterium
TTCACCGGGCGCGTCACATTTTAAACTGCTACG
This sequence comes from uncultured Calditrichaceae bacterium, assembly GCA_964627635.1. Lineage (GTDB taxonomy): Bacteria > Calditrichota > Calditrichia > RBG-13-44-9 > RBG-13-44-9 > CAZVKP01. The sequence goes on from CAZVKP010000278.1 coordinate 34, forward strand.
ATTTTTCGGCCACACCCTTCGCGCCGTCCGGTAAAAAAAGTACTGAAGAATCGTTATTCGACTGGATTGTCAGTGATTTTGGATTGAACGACGCGATTGAATCCGGTTTGGTAAAGACCCCGCGGGTAGTGGTGAGAGATGACGGTCAATTATCCTCCGATTACAAATCAAGGCTCTATCATATTTACAATGATCCGGATGTGAAAGACGATTTAAACCGCCGAGCCAAACCGCAAGAACCGCTTCCTGACCTGTTGTTTAATGGATACTACCTGTTGGGGAAGGATTGGTTAGAGACGGCTAAGTTGTGGGAAAAGGCGGGAATACCAACACCGCCGGTTATGATTACGGTCGCCAACCGGACAGAAACTGCCGCCCGGGTGAAGTATGCGTTTGATCATCAAAAAATTAATATTGATGAATTGTGCGAACAGGACAAAATCCTTCACATTGATTCAAAGGTTCTGGATACGGCGGAAGCGGAGGTGGAAGCACTTACACTAAATGAAGTATTTGAAGATACTGAGGAAGAAAGCAACGGCAGCGATAAAAAATTAACCAAACAGCAAAGAGCGGAATTACTCCGGCAAATGGTTGATACCATTGGTCAATTAGAGCGCCCCGGTGAACAAATTCAGAAAGTAATTGCAGTGGGGATGCTTTCGGAAGGTTGGGACGCCAAGACCGTGACTCATATTATGGGATTACGTGCCTTTACCAGTCAGCTTTTGTGTGAGCAGGTGGTGGGTCGCGGCTTAAGACGAACCTCGTATGAGGTAAATTCGGAAACCGGATTGTTTGAACCTGAATATGTCAACATTTTCGGCGTTCCGTTTACCTTCCTTCCGCACGAATCGCAGGATGGTCCGCCACCACCGCCACCGCCTCCCAAGGCCGAAATAAAGCCGGTTCCGGCTAAACAAAAATATGAGATCAGTATCCCCAATATTTTAAGGATTGAACATACCTATTATCCCAAATTAACGCTGGATTTAAGTGCGGTTAAACCATTAGAGCTTGATGCACAGGAGACTGCCACCCAGGCAGATATGGCACCGGTTGTGGATGGAAAACCGGATATCACCAAACTCACTCAAATAGATCTGGAAGAATTGGGTAAGAAAAATAGACTACAAAAAATTGTGTTCAATACAGCCCGCGATGTGTTTGATCAGATGAAACCAAACTGGAAAGGCCGAAAAGAAATACTTCTGGCTCAGTTAATCCGAATCGTGCATGACTTTATTTCTTCTGACGCCATTCAAATTCAGCCTCCGCTTTTTAATGAGGATGAATTAAGACGCAGAATTCTGATTACCCTGAACATGACCAAAATTGTGCAGCATATCTGGGAAGCCATTCGGTTTGAGAATACAAAAACCATTGAACCGGTATTCAATAAAGAAAAACCAATTCTTTCCACCGGCGATATGAATCCCTGGTGGACGGGTAAACCGTGTGAACATACCCGGAAGTCGCACATCAACATGTGTGTGTTCGACAGCACCTGGGAAGCCAGTGAGGCATATGCGCTGGATAATCACCCCAAAGTCGAGGCGTGGGTGAAAAACGATCATCTGGGATTTGTTATTTATTATATTTTTCGTGGAGTGGTTTACCGCTATTTCCCGGATTTTATTATTAAACTCACCGATGGGGAGCACCTTGTTCTGGAAACAAAAGGACAGGACACACAGCGGGACAAGACAAAACGGCAATTTTTAGATGAATGGGTCAAAGTGGTGAATGAACAAGGGGGCTTTGGTCGCTGGCGTTGGGCAGTGTCAAAACATCCCAAAGATATTGAACATCTCATTTAAAGAACGAACCTAATTTTTTATCTAAATAAAGGAATTCATTGCTTAGACATTGGTGGAATCGCTTCTGTACAAAGAAACGATTAAAAAAATGGCAAAGTTTTAGCTCCAATCCAAACACAACTGAAATTTTTTAGGCACAAACAAGTTAAAATAAATGTTTTTAATGAACAGAAAATTTGAGAGTTTGAAAATGTTCCTGTAATCCCCCTTAATCCCCCTTTATGAAAGGGGGAAACTAACGGAATGTTTTTTAGGTTTAATTCGGAATTGGTATATGAAAACCAAATAAAAAACAAAGAAATGCAATCCGTATAATTAGAATAGCACAACTTACTTTAGCACAAAAACTGATCCATTATTCCCCCTTTTTAAAAGGGGGACACAGGGGGATTCAATTATTAAAAAATCCAAATCCTCATTCAGATCCCTCACCCTAAAATCTTCTTCAAGAGGGATTTTACCACGCCTTCATATTTTTTGACTACCAAAACAGCAGTGGGAGAGAAACGGGCAACTTTTTCCGGAATTTCACCGAACAGCATTTTTCTGAAAAAGGGCTCTTTGGCTGCACCAATCACCAACAGGTCATATTCCCGGCTGGCATTTGCAATACCACCTGCCACCGTGCTGGCTTCGATGATTCTGGTGTCATAACTCTTTATATGTTTAAGGGTCTCGGATATGCGTTTATGAGCAACTTTCCGTTCAGCTTCCGGAGCATTTTCCGGGACAACATATCCGGTAGTTACATCCAGATTGAGTTCATTGGAAATGGCGTCCAGCACTACCGCAGCCAATCTGGCATTGGGTCCGCCCGCAGTTGGCAGCAAACAGTGTCGGATTCCCTTGCGTTCTCCCATCTTGAGCAGCATTAAATCACAAGGTGCCAGCCGGATGATCCGGTCGGCAATTTCCCCAAATATGCGGTCCCGGGCATTGGTAAAGCCTTTCCATCCCATCACAAGGGCACTTGCCTTGTTTCGCTCTGCAGATGCCAGAATACCATCGGATATATGATGGGCAATTACCACATCGGTATCCAGAGGGATCTTGTGTTCCCTGGCTATTTTCTTTGCCCGGTTGAGCAACGGCTCCTTATGGTGGGCGTATCGCATACCTTCATGAATAGGCATTTGATGAGGGACCTCCACCACACTCACAGCAATAAGCCGGGCATTGCGTTGTTTAGCAACCGGATAAGCGAATTCAACCAACGGTTTCACAGTATCCGGATTATGAAGTGCTACCAAAACTGTGGGTTGTTGAACCGATTCTAGCGATGTACGACCGGTTAATAATACCTGAGGTTCAATAACAGAGGCATGTTTCTCAAAAACCGCATAATAGAGAAACAGGCCCAATGCTATCCAGCCAATGGTTACATACCAGGCTATCGGTTGGAAGTTGAATTGATATACCGCCAGAAATATGTTGAGCAAAAATCCTAAAATGGGGACAACGGGATACAAAGGTAAGCGATACTTCCGGGGAATTTCAGGATGTTTCCGCCTTAGTGCAATAACAGATAGGTTAACCAGTGCGAAGATCAGTAAGAATATGAGACTGGCAGCCGATCCCACCGCCTCTATGGGAAGTGTTACCGCCATGATTAACAACAGTACTCCGGTGAGAAAGATGGCAACATGGGGTGTGCGACGTTTGGGATGAATCTTGGAAAATCTCCTTGGAAGCAACAAATCCCGTCCCATAGAAAACGCCACACGCGAAGCAGCCATTACCGTTGCGTTCAATGCCGAAGTTGTGGAAAGAAGTCCGCCAAATACAATGATTGCCACCCCAATGGCAGGCATAAATCCCTCCGCTGCCCGAACAATAGCGGTCTCTTTAAATTTGCCCAAAAACTGCCAGGAGGGCATATCCGTAGGATTTATCGCCGCCAGTGATACAAACAAAATTAAAAGATACATTATGACAGTAATTGTCAAGGCAATGAATGTGGCACGTGGGATGTTCTTTTCCGGTTGTTTAATTTCTTCAGCAACTGTGGCAATTAAATCATACCCTTCAAAAGCAATAAAAGTAAGACCCATGGCCACCAGAACACCGCCTAAACCAGCCGGGAAAAATGGAGTAAAACTTTCCGTCACCTGAGAGGGTTCACCCATTATTTGGCTGATACCAAAAGCAATAAAAATGGCAAGCACTAATATTTTCGATACGGTCAGGAAATTTTCAGCTTTCCCGGTAACAGCAGCACCACGAATATTCAGGGATATGAATATCATTCCAATAATAAGAGTAATAAATATGATTGCAGAATGTTGACCGATTATTTGAAATACAAAATTAGTTAATGCCGGCCAGTATTTGTGGAAGAATTCCCAGAAATAACCGGCGAAACCGAGCGCATAGAGACTACATGCCACAGTGTAAGCAAACCACAGCATCCATCCGGCAATGAATCCGGCAGCACCGGGAAAAGCCAATCGTACAAAGGAATAGCCACCACCTGCGCGGGGCACCGCAGACGCCAATTCCGCATATGCAAATGCAGTGAGCAACGTGACCAAACCATTGAGACCAAACGCCAAAATGGATGCAGGACCCGCTTCACCGGCTGCAATTCCGGTGAGAACAAAAATACCCGCACCAATCATCGCCCCAACTCCAATCATGGTGGCATCGAACAGACCCAGATCGCGTGCAAATGTTGTCTGATTTGAATCGGTTTTTTGGGAAGTTTTATTCATTTCCAAGCATTTTCAGATAAGTATATTCAATATAAAATGAATCCCGGTATTCGGATACCGGGAATAGATTTAAAAACAAGACAGTCTAAAAAATATTTTTTATTTTAACAATAAATTTTTAACAAAACAATTTTTACGCAAAAGGTATGGATTTCCCATGATCCGCCATAAAACCTTCTGTAGGTCAGCATTTTCAGCGCCGGGCAGGCAATTATTCTCCAGATGAAATTTTGAAATAAATTTGCAGCCATGTTGCAAGCACTTGCGTAAAACACTATACATTTTGATACTGCGTTGATCGCTGCTATTACCTTGAATGCTGAACAAATAAAATGTAAATCGTTAAACAAATTTGTATTGACATTCACAAGTGTACAAACTATTTTATTCATGCTTTACAAATTTTAAGAAATGAATTCTTACGTTTTACCGGAAGTGGCTTAGAGACTATTTGTCCAATTCAATGGTACTTGTATCTACACCGAAGATTATTAACCGTTAACCTTTTTCTTTAGGAATAAAACATGTCAAAAGTTAATGGTAAAACGAATACTTCGAGCAAAATAAGCGCCCCTTCCCCTAAATTAAAATGGGTAAGCACACGGCTACTTGATGATGTTTTTACCGATGAAGTGAGCTTGTTTAAACCTCACTTCGAGGTGGATTATGAGGGCTATCTGCAGCGGTTATGGGATTCAAATCCTGA
>CAZVKP010000279.1:0-5264 GCA_964627635.1 uncultured Calditrichaceae bacterium
TCCCCACTTTGAAGCAGGCTCATTGCACTGGCACTCAAAGCATTTGTGGCACCGCTGGTGGCTAAAATATGCTCTCTGTCAATGTCAAATCCATTGTCATTTGTCAATTTTTCCACCAAAACACGCCTAAATCGTTCAACACCAAAAGTATTACAGTAGCGGTTGAAATAACCATGTTTTTCCATAAAATCAGACTCTATAGGCAATTGGTACTGTGGTGGTAAATAAGTATCTCCAATATGCAACCGAGTTAAAAACGGTCCCTTTTGCTTCATTTTTGTTCGGAATTTTTCAAATACCGATGCCGGAAGCCGACCAACCCGATCTGCAAATTTGGGAAATTTAGGCATAATAGTTCCTCCTGAATTCATCCGTAGTGTTTTAAATTAACGGGCTATTCCTGAGAAAACAAAATAAAAACAGAATTCATTATTCAGCTACAAATCGGGATAAAATGATGTGCGACAAATTAACTATCATTTACTCAATAATAAATCTTGAACCTATTCCTTAATATCTTGACAAGTTTAATCGAAATATTTATATTTTTGAAGGATTAGCATGAAGGGGACCAAATTATAGATAATGATTATTACCTTACGATTACTTCTGAAATTCAAGTAGAGAAGAAAGTAAAGGGATCTAATTTTATTGGTTCTCTTGCCCCCGCCGTAAATAAAAACATTGCCGAAAATTATATTAATAAAATCCGAAAAGAATATTACGATGCAACTCACAATTGTTTTGCATATCGTATTCATTCCAATCTTTTTCGATATTCGGACGACGGTGAACCATCCGGAACGGCTGGGCAACCCATACTTTCCATGATTGACAAATATGAGCTTATTCAAGTTATCTTAGTAGTGACCCGGTATTTTGGTGGCACAAAATTAGGTACGGGAGGGCTCATCCGGGCATACGGTGACTGTGCGGAATCTGCCATAGAAGAAGCCAGAATTATAAAACGGTTACATTTTGGAAAGGTTAAAATCGCATATCCATTTGATATGATCAATAAGGTCCAACACCTTGTTCAAAAGTATGGTGCAAAAATTCATGAGGATGCATCGGCAGAAAGCATGATTTCTAATATAAATGTTCCACAATCACAGAAAAATAACTTTAAATCTGAACTCAATTCTGCAACTTCCGGAAAAGTTCAATTTCTTCCGCCTGACTAATAAGATAAAACCCGGAATATACTTTTTTTCAAACATAAAATGTAAATTTAAATGAATATCAAACTAAAAGACGTCACTAAAAAATTTAAAGACATTCCGGTGATCAATCAACTGTCTTTCACGGTAAAACCCGGAGAAATTTTGGGATTATTGGGTCCAAATGGCGCTGGAAAAACCACGACTTTAAGAATGATTCTGGACATTCTCAAGCCCGATGAGGGTACCATTTCTTTTGATGGTAAATCCATGAATAAAAAGGTTCGAAATAGTATAGGCTATTTACCTGAAGAACGGGGGGTTTATCAGAAATATAAAGTTATTGAAGTACTTACTTACTTTGGGCGTTTGAAAAACATGACTAAGCGTAAAAGTGAGGTAGAAGCCGTCAGATTTCTGGACCGTTTTCAGATGGTGGATTATCTGGAACAGCCGATAGGCCATTTATCCAAGGGTCTACAGCAGAAACTGCAATTTCTTATTTGCCTTATACATGATCCCCAAATCATTATCTTGGACGAACCATTTTGGGGCTTGGATCCACTCAACCAGGATTTGATAAGACAAAAGCTCTTATCACTTAAGAATGAAGGGAAAATTATTTTATTGTCAACCCATCAGTTGCGTGAAGCAGAAGAGCTCTGCGATTATTATATACTTATTGATCAGGGACAAACCATACTCCAAGGTACACTGGATAGGATTCGAAAAGATTTTAATGAAAATATCATTATTGTGGAGGCACAGCAGGATTTATCTGCACTACGTGATATTAAAAATATTCAGAAAGTCATTGTAGAAAATTCAATGGCCCGGGTATATGTGGATGAGAAGGCTCCCATCAATAATATTTTAAAAGAAATTATTAAGATCGTTGAGATTGATCGATTGGAACTAAAGAGGCCCAGTCTCAACGATATTTTCTTACAAACAATCAAACGACAGTAATGAAGGTATGGAATGAAACAATTTTTCATAATTTCCTTTTGGGAATTTTTTCGGCATTTCAAATCTAAAAGCTTTTTATTAGCCACTTTCGTTTCACCCATCATCTTTGCTGCCATAATTTTCATACCGGCCTTTTTCCTGGAAAACTCCGAAGCAGATCAACCTCGACTCATTGGTTGCGTGGAGTTTGATACGACAAAAATATGCCAGGAAATTAACGAACGATTTCAGCAATCTAATATCAACAAGGCTAAACCTGCGCTCCTGAAAATGGTGGCAGTAAAACCAGACACCTCTCTTCGTCTAAAACAACGATTTGATAGACTTGCAGAATTAAAAGCGGAATTAGACAGCTTGAATGCCGCCTATAATAAAATAAAGGAACGACGGAAATATATATTTCAGAAACCAAAAACCAGGAGTCGAGAAGCTTTACTGAAGCGTACTTACGAAGATTTGGTTCAAACCAGAGAAGCTCGGGACCTTGCACAATTGGAATATCAGAAAGCAAAGGCAGAAAGTGATTCACTTTGGCGGAGCGAGATTATCCTCAAAGCAGACAATTTATTACGAAATAAACAATTGGAAGGTTATTTAATCATCGATCCTGAAAATTTTTCTGAAGGCGTTATCGAATTTCATTCATTGCTACCATCAAATTTTTTGCAAATCGATCCGGTTAGGCAGACTTTGCAGGAAATTATTGTAAAACAGCGAATGAAGAAAGAAGGAATACGGGTCGGTAAAATCCAGCAATGGTTAGAACCTGTCGTTCTTAAAGAAATACAATTGCAGGGTGAAGAGAAGCAAGAATTTGATTTTTTGATAAATTACCTCGGACCTATTGTGGTGGTTTTTTTCCTGTTCATCAGTATTTTCACCTCCAGTGGTTTTTTGTTTAATGGGGTCATAAAAGAGAAAACCAACAGGGTTATTGAAATATTGCTATCTTCCGTGAATCATATACAACTCATTGCCGGAAAAATTTTCGGACTTGGCGTCTTGGGTGTTTTCCAAATCATTATCTGGTATGGGATTATCTTGTTGCTCATTTTGTTTGATATTTTAAATGTTGGAGAAGTAAGTTTTCTAACCGCAAAAAATGCCGGTCTATTTTTACTCTATTTCATTCTCGGTTATCTCTACTTCGCCTCTATTTTTGTCGGCATCGGTTCATTGTTTTCCAGTGAAGAAGATGCCCATCATCTTAATCAATTTATGAGAATGCTGTCTATTTTTCCAATCGTGCTAGCATTGTTTGTTTTGGAAATGCCCAATTCTCTATTGGTAAGAATTTTGTCCTTTATCCCTCCATTAACACCAACATTTATGATTTTGAGGACGCCACTGGGTAATCCGCCGGCAATGGACTATTATATTTCGATTGGAATTATGATCGCATCAATTTTGATCAGTGTGTTTGTTGCCGCAAAATTATTTAGACTTGGGAGTCTGCTTTATGGAAAGAAGCCCACTGTTCGGGAAATTGTTGGTTTGGTTTTTACCAGATAACAAAAAGGCAGGAAGTATTCTTCCTGCCTTTTTGTAACAGTGGTTGTTTAAAATTGGTTAAGATTCTTCCTTGTTTTCCTCATCCGAATCTGATTGCTCTTTATTTTCCGAGGAATCTTCATCTTCAAATTTTGTTTCGGATTCAGTGGTATCCACACCCTCGGTATCAGCGGTATTTTCCTCTTCTTCCTCTTCTTCCTTTAGCTCTTCATCTTCGCGCTCTAACAAATTTTCATTTTCATGTTTTTTATAAAGTATGGTATAGATGAGAGTCATCCCGGAATTTCCGATAGCTTCTCCATAAGCAAGTACAGCCCCACCAATAATCAATAGGAAGATGGCAAAAATATAACCGGAGACAACAATTGTTCCAGATGCAGCAGCGGCTGTAGGATGTTGACTCATTAAATAAATCCAGTTTCCGGCATCTCCTAAAATCGTATGAATCCAATTATACATGACAGGTAAAGATGAATCAATTATGTACAACGCCTGAGCTTGAACTTCCAAAATTTTATCCCCCATCCCTACAGTAAAAATTCCCATAAAAATGTAATAAGATATTTTTATGGCGGCGGCAAATATAAAAATACCAACTAACTCTAATATCCCAATTACCACACTATAAATAACTAACCGCCAGGGTTGATTAAAGGTGATACTGAATGATTGGAAAACACCTCCTAAAGCATCTTCATCTGAGGTGGCAATAATAGCGGGCACAATTACCACCCCAACCACAAAGACAATCCCAATAAAGAAAAGTAATAGCGCACTAAAAATATAAGGGATAGTCAAAAGTGTGGTGCCTAATTCACCGATATAAGGAATCCGGCCGATGAAGCCCATTATGATGGCGCCAATAGCAAAAAATGCAATTATAAAAATAAAGGTGGTCATTGATCCCAGGACGGAGATCCACTTTTTAAATGCAAATTTATATGCCTGAGTCCAGGTGTAAAATAATTCATTCCTTAAAACCATATAAACCACCCGCGCTACCGCTGTGTTTGTCATCAATATAAACGCAATTGTGATAATTGCTCCAATGGCATAGATTATCCAGGCATACCAGGGAACTGACATGGCAAAAGCACAGGGAAGTAATCCCAATTGAGACCAAACGGCTGCAAAACTATGTCCGCCAACTAATAAGCTGATGTAAGAAAAAATTAAGTAAACCAAATAAGAACCCAACAATCCCACTCCATTCATCCAAATCCTCTGTAAGCTAAAAGCAATGCGTGGCGCACGGAACAAATCCTTAAAATTAAAATGCAAGCCTTTCATAGCACCTCCTTATTTAAAGTAACCGGAACATTTTTAAGACAATCACCCCTATATTACGAAAAAATTGGATTTTTGTCAATAAAGAGGTTTACAAATATTTTTAATTGAATGACATCTAATGATTTAAATTATTTATATTAATAACCCGTTGGAACAGTTTTTAACCTTTATGTGATTTCGCGTGAAACAAACTTCTTTTCCCCCTTTGCAGGCTTTTGCATATTTGTAAGATGTAATGAATGGAAAAGCCGTTGAAACGGCTGCCTTTTTGCTTGAGCTTCTTATTAACACCGGGATTAATCCCGGTGTTAATGACAAAAAGACTCAATCAAT
>CAZVKP010000280.1:0-5262 GCA_964627635.1 uncultured Calditrichaceae bacterium
AGCCAAAGGAGTTTTCATTGGCATCCAGTAGTATTCCATCCGCATCGGCATGTTCTTCTCTTGCGGAGCTGTAAGGCGTTAATGAACGAAGATTGTTACGAATCAGTTTGTGGATTTCCATTTCTTCATCTCATTTTTCTAAGCGAATCGTTACCGCATTTTTGTGGGCATCCAGCATTTCAGCTTCTGCCATTATCTCGATTGCCGGCCCGATTGTCTTCAATCCCTTTCGACTAATGTGTTGAAAAGTAATCTTTTTCAAAAAGCTGTCCAGCGATACACCGCTGTATGCCCTGGCATAGCCATTGGTCGGTAAAGTATGATTGGTGCCCGAAGCGTAATCACCAGCGGCTTCCGGGGTGTAATTGCCTAAGAATACTGAGCCGGCATTTACCACCTGTTCGCTCAGTTGCTCAGGGTTTTCCACCATTAAAATCAAATGCTCAGGGGCATAAAAATTGATGAGCTGCATCGCCTGTTCCAAAGTCTCAATGAGGATTAACTTGCTGTTCTCCAATGCTTTGGCGGCGATGTTTTTGCGAGACAGCAGCTCCAACTGCTTTTTCAGTTTCTGTTGGACAGCATTTAATAATTCAGCATCAGTTGTGACCAGAATAGCCTGACTGTCCACACCATGTTCTGCCTGGGAGAGAAGGTCTGCCGCCACAAATCCCGGATTCGCTGTTTCATCAGCCATAACAGCCACTTCCGAAGGACCGGCGGGCATGTCGATAGCAACTCCTTCCCGACTGACAAGTTGTTTTGCTGCCGTCACATATTGATTTCCGGGACCAAATATTTTATCCACATTGGGAATGGTTTCGGTGCCGTAAGCCAATGCTGCTACTGCCTGTGCCCCACCTACCTTATAAATTTTATCAATTCCGATTAAGCCGGCGGTATAAATTATCGCCGGGTGGATACTTCCCTGCTTATCCGGTGGTGTGCAGAGAACAATCTCCGAACAACCGGCTATTACTGCGGGCGTACCCAACATTAATACCGTGGAAAATAAAGGCGCTGTTCCGCCGGGCACATAAAGTCCTACTTTTTCAATTGGCACCGGTTTTTGCCAACAAAAAACGCCGGGTGAAGTTTGAACTTTTTCGGTGGAAGATCGCAGCGAATCATGAAAAATAGTAATATTTTTCTTTGCTAATTGGATTGCATGTTTTAAATCTTCCGGGACAACTTCGTTGGCTCGTTCAATTGTTTCCTTATCAATCTCAATGCGGTCGATTTTCACACCGTCAAATTGCAGGGTGTAATCCCGGAGAGCCAGATCTCCACGTTTTTTCACATCCATCAGAATCGGTTTGACCGCTTGCTCCATGACATCGGAATCGATAGATGGTCTTCGAGCAATCTCTTCCCAAACAGATTTTGGAGGATGTTTCAATATTTCCAATTTGAATTCCTTTCGACTTTTACACGATCATTTTTTCAATGGGAATCACTAAAATTCCCTGCGCACCGGCTGCCCTTAAATTTTCTATCACCTCCCAGAATTCATCCTCGCGGACAACCGAGTGGATGGAACTCCACTCTTCCAATGCCAATGGCATCACCGTGGGGCTTTTCATTCCAGGCAATATCTCAGAAATTTTTTCAATAGCATTGTTGGGTGCATTTAATAGTAGGTATTTGTAATTACGAGCTTTATTTACCGATCGGAATCGAAAAATTAATTGATCGAGAATCCTCTTTTTTGCAATGGACAACTCCGAATTCGCAACTAATACCGCTTCTGATTGCACTACCGTTTCAACTTCCTTCAATCCATTACTCACCAATGTGCTGCCAGTGCTGACAATATCAAAAATGGCATCTGATAGACCAATGCCCGGCGCCACTTCCACCGAACCACTGATTTCATGAATGGTCGCATTTATGTTGTGATCATCAAGCCATTTTCCCAGAATTGCAGGGTAGGATGTGGCAATATTTAATCCGGCTAAATCCTTTACCGATTTATACGGCATTTGTTTGGGGATGGCGATGGATAGACGACAACGGGCAAACCCCAGCCTTTCTGCAATATTAGTCGTTTTCCCTTTTTCAAGAACAATATTCTCACCAACGATGCCGGCGTCCGCTATGCCGTCGTCGATAGTGGAGGGAATATCATCATCCCGCAGATATAGAATTTGCATCGGGAAATTAGTTGCGAGGGATTTGAGTTTGGTGGTCCCCCCATTTTCAAAATAGATGCCGGATTCATGTAATAGTTTTTGGGTGTGGGTGTTGAGCCGTCCGGATTTTTGTATTGCCAGCGTAAGTATCTCTTGCTGTCCCATGTTCAATTTGACCACTCGTTATTTTTGATTCCACTGAATAAAACTGACCAAAAACAAAAAACCCGATTCTGAAAGGAACCGGGTATCTTTTAAAATTAATGTCAGTTTTTATTTTATAGAAGATATGGTCCGGCTCCATTTCGAGTTGGATGATAATGAACGTGATGTGAATGATGCCAGATCATATTTTAACCTTTTTCATTTTCATGCTAAAAATAATTTATTAAAGCCCCATTACCAACATAAAAATGAAAAAAATTATAAAAATTTATCTGCTGTCGATACCTGCTATTTTCACCCAACCTTTTATCTATTTACAAGCCACACTAATCACTAAAATTCGTAGATCTCCTTCAGTGTGATTTTTCAATCCATGAGTTCCACCCGGATAGACCGCAGTTAAATCCCCAGGACCAACTTCATATTCTTCGCCATCTAAAGTCATAATGCCGCTACCATCTATAATGTAATAGTATTCTTCATCACCTGTATGTTCATGAATTCCCACCGAAACACCAGGTTTTAGGATATCATCGTGGACAAAATTCAAACAAATTTCTTGGTTATCCCTCTTATCCACCACTTCTGTCCAATCTACGGAGCCAATACCCCCATGGCACTCCGGTAATGGTTCTTTTCGACTATCCTTAGCTTTAAAAATCGCTGTGGTATTTGGCATATTTATCATTCCTTAGTTGATTAATAAGCTAATTGCTGCTGGTAAAATATCTATCAGTTTCAATCAATAATTAAATCATTTAGCGAACGCTTCGGTACATGATGCACTTCCTTTTCGTCACGCCAATACTTAATGCTCCCATCATCACTAAGGCTATCAATTTGGACGGTCTCTGCGGGTTTACCCAATGCAATAACCATCAATATCTCAAAATACTCAGGAATTTTCAATGCTGCTCTTAACTGCTGTCTCTCGATTGACTGAATGATACAACCACCAAGTTCTCGTTCAACCGCGCCTACAAGAATACTTTGAGCAGCAATGCCATGATCACATCCAAATTTACTTGAAATGCGAGTGTCTCCAAGTATAATGATATAAGCGGATGGCCGTTCTCCCTCTTTAGGACCTGTCCAATCTTTTAGGTATCCTGCCCATGATAACGTGGGAAAAATCTTTCGGTTTCTTGAATCCTCGGTGGATAAAATAAATTTTAACGGTTGCAAGTTTTGTGCAGAAGGAGACAACCTGGCTAAGTCAACCAGTTCGTGCAAGAATTCTGCTTTGATTTTCACGCTTTGTTGAAAACGCCGATAACTGCGATTTTTTTCAACGAGCTTTTTTACTGGTAACAACTGTTAATCCTTTCTATCTTGATGGTTCTTTTATCAAAATAAGGGGCATAAATTGCTCTTCATAAAATATTATATTGATTTCAATGAAGATAAACCGCCATCCACACCAATTGTTTGTCCGGTAATCCAACCGGAATGGGGAGATAGTAAAAAAACTGCTGCATTTGCCATGTCATTTACAGTACCAACCCGTTTAATTGGATGGCGATCCGCAACTGCACTTCGTTTTGCTTCATTTGACAGAATATTATTTGCCAATGGTGTATCCGTCAGAGAAGGCGCGATCACATTCGTGCGAATATTCGATGATGAATACTCAGCAGCTAGAGATTTTGCAAAACCTTCAACCGCAGCCTTTGCTGCTGCAATTGAGGAGTGAAAGTTCATACCCACCCGAGTTGCTACAGTACTAAACATAACTATTGAACCCGATTTATTTTTTTTAAATGACGGTAATACTATCTGAACAATTTTTACCGCACCTAATAAATTTATTTCCATGTCGCGTTTAAAATCTTCCGGTTTTAATCGTAAAAATGGTTTTAAGGTGATTGTTCCGGGGCAATATACAAGCCCATCCAATTCTTCCGGAATAAATTCTTTCAGTTGCGTTATATCATCTTGGGTTACATCTAATTCCAGATGATTTGAAATCATGTCATTTAGCGCATCGGATTTGGTGCGTGAAACCACATATACATTAGCATCCTGCTTAAATAATTTCTCAACAATTTTCAATCCAATTCCCGAGCTGCCACCAACAACCAAATAATTTTTATTTTCTACGTCCATTTTAGGCTCCTTAAATAAAAACGATAATTTGTCAAAATAATTGAGACCATAGATTAATCTACGAAATTTTAAAATTCTTGCACATCTTCAAATGTCATTAGGCGTCTCACAACAGCCGGATGATCAATTGATAATGAATCAAATGCGCGCCCGCCGACAAATAGTTCAGCCTCGTATCGCTCACATAATTCACAGAGAAAATCAAATTCTTCTTGAAGTTTAAATACATCTTCAACAATAGTGCCTGATACGTAGACGCGGTTTGGATGATATTTCTCAAACACCTTATCTAAATCTATGAAAGGGGTATTCTGTCCGGTATTATAGACTTTAAATCCCCTTGTTTCTAATATATGTTGAATCATTTTTAATGCCATAGAATGAAATTCATGAGTAAAATTAAGGCACAACGCTTTTTTTGTTTTTCTACGCGGCAACCGAATAATCCCTTGCAGACGAATAATACCATCCAAAATAGTTTGAGAGACAATATGTTCTTCTGCTACCGCCAATTTTTTATTTTCCCAAAGATCACCTATTTTGTGCAATATAGGAGAAATGAGGTGATCATAGATATGATCCAATTGATATTGCCCTAAATAAAGTCCATTCAAAACCTGTTGAACACGATCAATATTGGCTGTAAAAGATTGTTTGAGCACATAATCAATAAGATAGTTAAAATCTCCTTTCAAAATATGCTGACTTATTTGCAGGTCTGTCTTATTCTCCACCGGGAATAAATTTACTTTTTCGGTTTTATTTTTGTTCTTCTCTAAAAAATCCGCAAGATGCTCCATTAAAAATTTACGATGACCACCTGCTGTCCGAATGCAATGTAATTTACCTTCATCAGTCC
>CAZVKP010000281.1:0-3149 GCA_964627635.1 uncultured Calditrichaceae bacterium
AAAATATCCATTTCCGGAAAAGGAGTTTACTGTTGAGCGAATCGACATCATGCGTAGCGACTTAAAACCGACTGGTGCGGTATATACAGTGCAAAAATCTTATAATCTTAAGAAACCAGAATAATACAAATTTGAAATAAACTTTTTATTAATAACACTAAACCGTTTGAGGACAAAATGGCTAATCAGAATGAAGAAAAAATGAAAGCACTGAATCTGGCGATGACCCAGATTGAACGCCAGTTTGGAAAAGGCGCGATAATGAAATTGGGCGACCGTCCCAAAATTAATGTGGACATTGTGCCAACCGGATCCATTTCTTTAGATTATGCACTGGGTGTGTGGGGGGTTCCGCGAGGCAGAATTGTGGAAATCTATGGACCGGAATCATCCGGTAAAACCACGCTGGCATTGCACATTATTGCCGAAGCACAAAATAATGGTGGGTTGGCGGCCTTTGTAGATGCCGAACACGCTATGGATCCGACTTATGCCCGCAGGCTGGGAGTGGATACTGTAAATTTGTTGGTGTCGCAGCCGGATACCGGTGAGCAGGCATTGGAAATTGTCGAGACGCTGGTGCGGAGCGGTGCCATCGATGTTGTGGTTGTGGATTCGGTGGCAGCGTTAGTCCCGCGTGCCGAGCTGGAGGGAGAAATGGGCGATTCACATGTGGGGCTTCAGGCGCGGTTAATGTCCCAAGCCCTCCGAAAATTGACGGCGACCGTGAGCAAATCCAATACCTCGGTTATTTTTATTAACCAACTGCGTGAAAAAATCGGTGTCATGTTCGGCAGCCCCGAAACTACCACCGGTGGACGGGCACTTAAATTCTATACATCCATAAGAATGGACATCCGGAGAATAGCTTCCATTAAAGATGCAGACAGTACCATCGGAAACCGAACCCGGGTAAAAGTTGTGAAAAACAAATTGGCGCCGCCATTTCGTGAATGTGAATTCGATATTATGTATAACGAGGGTATCTCCAAAGAAGGTGATATACTCGATCTGGCAGTTCGATTGGGTGTTGTGCAGAAGAGCGGGACTTGGTACTCATTTGGTGAGGAGCGCTTAGGACAGGGACGGGAAAATGTTAAGAATTTTTTGAAAGAAAATCCTGAATTTCTGGAAAACATGGACAAAATGGTTCGCCAAAAGTTGGGCATGATTTCAACTGAAGAAGGGGAAAAGGCAACCGAAGATTCCAAAAAGACGGCAGATCAATCAAATCAAAAGAATAAAGCGGGAGTTTCAAAGTAGAGTGGTAAATAAGGTCTCTGCATAAGCAAGCGGTATCGGATTTCAGACTGTGAAAGTAAGAGTAGTAATTTAAGGGAATCATTTGCGATTTATCACGGTAATCGACTTCTATCATTTTTGTTGAAATAAATAGGGATTGCCAGGGTATCCTGGATGGTGTGCGCGTTAAAAAAATTGAATTTCTAGATAACCTCATTTGGTTGAAATATAACTTTATATAGCGTTTCGAGAGAAATATTTCACTCATGAAGCCAAAGCCTTTGTTCAAGATGTTTAAGTTTTGTCGGAATGATATCTGATGCCCAAAATTGAAAAAATGCATTTAAGAAAGGGCCGACCGGAACGCTTTATTGTAAAATTAGCCGACGAACAGGAATTTATACTGACACCCGAAACGGTCGTTAAATTTTCTATTGCACCGGATGTTGAATTTTCTGATCAGGAATTCCTGAATTTGCTTCATCAGGATAGTTTACGTCAGGCAAAAGATCAGGCGATGCGTTATTTAACCATTCGTCCCCACAGCCGGAGGGAATTGGTTCTAAAAATGCGGAGTAAGGGGTATCGATATGAAGTGATCAACCAGGCCTTGGATAATTTGGCAGAAATTGATTTGATTGACGATGAACAGTTTGCCAGACAATTTATTCAAAATGAATTGCAGTTACGACCGGCGGGTAAAGCGTTGCTGGCTCAAAAGCTTGCCACCCGGGGTATTCACCGTGAAACATCGGAAGATTTATTGAATGAATTGCTTCCGGAAGAATTGGAACAGGAAATTGCCGAACAGCTCACCGAAAAATTTTTAAGGAGCAATAAACGATGGACCGGGAAGAAGTTAAGGGAAAAGTTACTGCGATTCTTACAAAGTAAAGGATTTAATTGGGAGCATATTCGTCAGGTAGCATCAAAAATTGATCTGGATGAATAAAACAGACCTATTACCCGGAATTTATAGGGGTCGGTTTTCCCACAAATCTTACGATTAAAAATATAATAACAACTCCCACACCTAGTACCCACCAGCCGGTTAAATTAAATCCCACCGGGATGTATCCAAACAGGCTGGCAAGAGCTCCCACTGTTAATGCATAGGGCAGTTGTGTGCGTACATGGTCAATATGATCCGCGCCCGATGCCATTGAAGACATAATGGTAGTGTCTGATATGGGAGAACAGTGATCGCCAAAAGTCGCGCCGGCCAATACCGATGCTGTGGTACTGAGCATCAAAGCACTCGCATGTGATGATCCTATCATTTCACTGGCTTGTGGAAATTTAAGTGCCAGAGGTATGGCAATGGGCATTAAAATAGCCATTGTTCCCCACGAAGTACCGGTGGAAAAACTCACAACTGCTGCCGTAAGGAAAGTGATGAGTGGCAGCCAGTGGGGTGTTAGAAAATTTCGGGTTAAGTTGATCACATATTCTGCGGTAAACAAATCCTGACAAATGTTGCCAATGGCCCAGGCACAGGTGAGAATAATAGCAGCCATGACCATGGATTGAATACCTTTAACCCAGGCATCTAAACTTTCTTGAAGTGTAAGCAGTCTTTGACCGATCGCAAGCAAAATGGCAACTATGGAACCGGCAAATGATGCCCACATCAAGACCGCAAATGAATCCGCATTACCAACAATAGTACTTATGCTACGCACAAATCCGGCATCATTTAAGCCCTCTTCACCCATATTTTGATATCCGCTGTAAATCAGTCCCAACATCACAGAGAGGATAACCACCCCTACCGGAATAAGTGCATTGTACCAGCGGCGGGGGATGCGTTCATCCACTTCAAAATCGGTATCGGTTAAATCTGCCAAAGGTCTGGCATCATCTCTCATCACAACCCCGGTGTTACGGGTTCGGCGTTCTGCTTTATA
>CAZVKP010000281.1:3159-5236 GCA_964627635.1 uncultured Calditrichaceae bacterium
ATCAAAAAGCCAAAGACCAATGCATAAATGGGATAAAAATTGTAGGGAATGGTCTTAATAAAAGTGATGTAGGCGTTATCTGTGATGCCCAGCGATTGGAATGATTGATCAATCAGACTGATTTCGTACCCGATCCAGGTTGAAATAATGGCGATATTGGCGACCGGGGCGGCAGTGGAATCAACTAAATAGGAGAGCTTTTCTCTGCTGATCCGTAACTTATCTGTCAAGGGGCGCATGGTATTGCCCACAATCAGTGTGTTGGCATAATCATCGAAAAAGATCAGGACGCCCATTGCCCAGGTGGATAATTGGCCTAAACGAGGAGTTTTGGCGTATGTGCTTAGTTTTTCCACAATGCCCTGCGTTCCACCGGAACGACTGATAACGCCAACCATGCCGCCCAATACCAGGCTAAATATTAAAATGGAGATGCGATCCGGAGAAACCAATGCATGAAGGATATATTCATCCAGGGTATGAAGAAATCCGATAAACGGGTTGTAGTCGTAAACGAATGTCACTCCCAACCAGATTCCGAAAAATAGTGCGACAATGACCTGTCGGGTGGCGAGTGCAAGCAGAATTGCCAGTAACGGCGGCAAAATGCTTAGAAAAGCCGGTAAGGCACGGGTGTGGACCGTGGTACTAAAGTCACCCAAAATTATTTTTAATGGAACAGTGCCTGTTTGTTTAATGTCAATTTCATTGATAATGGGTTTGGGATTTTTAGCATCAACCCGATAGCTGCCCTCACCTAAAATTTTGCCGGTTGTTTCTTCCAGTATTTGGTATTGTACGGTTTGAGTATGATGAGTTGTATAGAATTGTGTTTCGGGCTCAATTTCTATCTTAAAGCCAACCTCTTCGAGAACCACGCTGGGAATATTTATCTGAAAAGGAGGCGCATATGCCGAAGATTGAACCTGGACTAAAGGTAAAAGAAACAGCAGAAAGAGCCATCTAAAATTCAAGCTGATCATGTCCAAAGAAAATAAATAAACGCAAATCAAACAAATGAAATTTTAAATCGTTGAGATTTGCTTAAATGCGATGTTATAAATTTGGAAGCAAAAGGTCGTCAAATCATTTTTAGCCGTAATTGGCTTCCGGCTTCTAAGGTATAAGTTTGTAAGATAGTAAACATGAATAATATAACTTTATCCTGAAATGGGGAGCACATAACCTGCATATAACACCGACCACCATTTTAAATATTTTTCTGGTCTCAATGCTGAGTAAAGTGAATATAACAGTTGTACTCAATTTCCCATCAAAAACAAATGTGCGATGAATTGTTTGAGCGGGGAACTGTTTTTAAATTTTGTTTTTGAATTAAGTATGATAATTGAAGGAATGAGTCGTTAATGACATACATCGAAGCTTTCCATAATAAGAAAAATCAAGTTTTTCCCTGGGGAACAACTCGACGATATAATGCCTATATTGACCATATCAAAAGAGAGTTTGGCGGCAGAGTGCAGAAGGTGGTGGTTGATGCCGGTTTTACCTGTCCCAATCGAGACGGGAATAAAGGTTACGGCGGATGTACATACTGCAATAATAACAGTTTTAAGCCAGCTTACCTTCATCCCGATATGACCATTGCCGAACAGGTTGATGCAGGAATAAAATATTTGGCACAACGATACAAAGCAAATAAATTTGTGGTGTATTTCCAGCCCTATAGTAACACTTATGCACCGTTACATCGCTTGCAAGTGTTGTACGAACAAGCCATTTCTCATCCAAAGGTGATGGGTCTGGCGATAGGCACCCGAACAGATTGTATGGATGAGGAAAAAATTGGTTATCTTCAGCAGTTGGCCAGAGATTACTATATTACCATTGAATACGGTTTGGAATCTCCTTACGACACGACACTCAAATGGATTAACCGCCAGCATGATTTTCGGAACTGGGCGGAAACGGTTCAGATGACAGCCGGGAAAGGCATTCATATTAACTCACATATTATTTTGGGCTTTCCCACCGAATCCAGACACGATATGCTTCATACCGCTAAAATAGTTTCTCAATATCCCATAGATTTTCTCAAAATTCACCACTTACACAT
>CAZVKP010000282.1:0-5230 GCA_964627635.1 uncultured Calditrichaceae bacterium
TTATATTCATTGAACAAAAATGATATCTCACAATTGGAGAGGATGGGAGAAAAAAGTGCTGATAATTTGATTGAAGCATTGGAAGAAAGTAAACAACAACCTTTGTATCGGGTTATTTTTTCGCTGGGTATCCCTTTTGTAGGCGAAGGCGCAGCCCGATTACTGGCGGATAAATTTCAGTCAATTGATGCGCTAATTTCTGCTAATGAAACCGAATTGGCTGACATTGAAGGAATAGGTGAAAAAACCGCAAATAGTATTGTGGTATTTTTTGAAAATCCGCAAAATCGGGAAGTACTTAATAAAATGCGAAAAGCAGGAGTCCGTTTTTCTCAAAGTCCGGAAAAGAGACCAACAACCAGACAGCAGTTTTCCGATAAAACATTTGTTTTAACCGGATCATTGAATCGGTTTTCCCGCGATCAGGCAGCCGAGGAGATCCGCCAGCGCGGTGGGCGTGTCAGCAATAGCGTCAGCAAAAAAACCGATTATGTGGTTGCTGGTAAAGACGCCGGTTCAAAATACCGGAAAGCACAAGAGCTTAACATTGCGATTCTCAATGAAAATGAATTTTATGCTTTACTGGAAGAATAATGTGAGTTTAACAAGTTGTTGATGCTGATTCAATGCTTGGAATTAACGTTATAACTTTGTAATAGAATTAAAAGAAAACAATGTGTGGAATTTTAAACTGATTACAGGGAAAATGAACATATTGATAACGGGAGCACCCGGTGTGGGAAAAACTACCTTTATTCAAAAATTATCAGAAGAACTGCAAGACTTCTTTCCAAATGGATTTTTCACAGAAGAAATTCGGGAAAAAGGTCGCCGGCAGGGATTTCAAATTGAAACATTTGGCGGAAAAAGAAGGGTGTTCGCACATACCAGCATCAATTCCCCTCATCGGGTGAGTCGTTACAGAGTAAATGTCGCTGCTTTGGACGAAATTATTCAGGATTTATCATCGGAAAAGAGAGACATTGGAATTTGGTTAATTGATGAAATCGGGAAAATGGAGAGCTTTTCACCTACCTTTCGCAATTTCATCGAATCGATTTTAAACTCTTTAGGTCCGGTTGTGGCAACCATTTCTCTATCCGCAGGAGGTTGGATTAAGGCAATAAGAGAAAGAACAGATGCGCAATTAATTGAATTGACTGTTCAAAATCGAGACAATATGCTTGACAGGATCGTACCGTTCATCCGCAAAAATGTGCAAATTTAGAAAAGCATGACCAGTAGTTTTCATACAACCTAAACCCGAATTGGTTTGTTTTCAAAAAATTGAGGAATTTTCCAATGCTAAAAATGGAAGAAATATCTGCAGTGCTACAGATATTGAAAGATAAATATGGAAATACCAGCACCGCCCTTCAATATTTAAATCACTTCCAACTATTAATTTCCACCATGTTGGCAGCCCAGAGTACCGATAAACAGGTGAATAAAATTACCCGGCAATTATATAAAGATTATCCTGATGCTGAATCTTTCTTAAAATTAACCGTTGAACACTTAGAAGAAAAAATTAAGTCAATTGGACTTTATCGTAATAAAGCCAGAAATATTTTAGCCTCCTGTAAAATGTTAATTGATAAGTTTGGTGGAGAAGTTCCAAAAAACCGGGAAGAATTGGTTCAACTACCGGGAGTAGGTCGAAAAACTGCCAACGTAGTACTGAGCGTCGGGTTCGATTATGATGCTATTGCTGTAGATACGCATGTTTTTCGGGTGTCGAACCGGATTGGCTTGGCAGCTTCAAAAAATGTAGAAAATACCGAACGTCAACTTATGGAAAATATTCCTCAGGAAGAGTGGTCAAATGCACACCACTGGCTGATTTGGCACGGACGGGAAATTTGTAAAGCGCAAAAACCACTCTGCGAAATTTGTCCTTTGACTGACTATTGTGAATATTTCCGGAAAACCGAACCCTCGAATTTAACCGGAGATGCAAAGTAATGGATTAATATTGTTATTACATTCGTAATATATTGTTTGTAATTAACACATTTGACAAATTTTACGGGTACTATTGACAAAAATTTATTTATTAAGTAAATTCATATGTCTTATCCAATAAACTGCATTTCAGGCTTTATATAGAAACGTAAAAATATAGCAACCCTCATGTGCAAAACAGATTGGCTGACTTGTCTGTTTTTAATTTGTTCACTTCATTTAGTGTCCTTTAATTTGTCCATTGGACAGGAAGGTGAATATCTGGAAGGAATTTTGGATATTGTGGATGAAGAGGATGCGGAAAATGCAGGGTGGTTAGAATACTTATGGGAATTGAGAGAAAATCCGCTCAATTTAAATGATGTAAAATCTCAAGAGCTCCACCGGATTCCATTTCTTTCTCCGCATATGGTAGATAAAATTCTCAAATATCGTGATGAAAAAGGGGAAATTAATAATATTCATCAGCTCACAGAAATCGATGGAATGAGCGAAGAATTAGTGGGTGCTCTGGAAAATTTTCTGACAGTAAAACCACCTTCAATTTCCACAGACATTGTATATCGGCTCCAAATGCGATATGAAACTCCCAAAAGAGAAGGATATCGCCGGGATATATACCGGGAACCAATTTATCTCCAACATCGGACGATTTTTAACGTTGGACGAAGAATTTCAGGAGGCATGTTATGGGAAAAAGATGCCGGCGAAACAAATTATTCGGATTATAGAAGTCTTCATTTAAGATATCAAAATCCGAATAATACGTTTTCTCTATTAGCGGGAGATTATCATATGAAAATCGGAACCGGTTTGGCATTTTGGTCGCCTTACGGATTTCCACTATCTGCAGAATCCGTTCCGCTACTTCCAAGATTGAATTCTCCTTTGGACGAAAACCGTTCTTCCAGTGAATCCGGATTTTTAAGAGGAATAGCTTCAAGCTTTCAGATAACTTCACATTTTTCGGCAAATATTTTTTATTCCAAATCGAATTTGGATGCAACCATATCAGATGATGACAGTCTTGCCACAAGCGTGTTTGTATCCGGTTTGCACCGTACCGAAAACGAAAGATCAAAAATTAATACATTAGGTGAGCAAATAATCGGGGGCACAATCAACGCAGAATTGAATGATGCCGAAGTACAACTCTCGGCAATTCAGTCAAAATATAATCCATCTTTTAAGGACAATAAAAGCGTTCAAAACCATATTAGCATATCTTATGAGGTTTCTGCCGGAAATCTCCGTCCCGCGGGAGAGATGGTTCTTTACCAGAATAAGTTTCCTGCCGTTCAGCAATATCTTTATATTTTTGGAGAAAAGATGCGATATGAATTGGCCGGATATTATTATCACCCCAAATATTTTGCATCGAGGGGACGCGCATTTGGATCACTTAGCCAAAGTCCCGATAATAAAAAGGGTGCTGCAATTTTTCTGACCTACAAACTTGCCCCTGATACCAGAATCGGAGGATATGCACATTTCTATCAGAAAGTTCATGACAGCCAGGCAAATCCTTTTTTCCGACGGGATTATTTAATACAAATTAAACAGAAATTGTGGCATCAATGGTTTCGTATTCAGTACCGGCAGAAATATCGTGAAAATGATATTGAACAGAATAATGAACTGCAAAAGATATTGAGGTCACTCAGACTGGAACAAAAAACAAAATTGAACCGGTTTGTGAGATTACAGAACAGATTGGAACTTCATTGGGCAAATCCATTGGATAAAAATCATAGATACTATGGCATCAGTTTGTTCCATCAATTGACCTGGCAATATTTTGAACCACTGCGAATAATTGCGCGTTGGACAACTTTTGATGTACCTGATTATGACTTGAGAATTTATGAGTTTGAACCGGACTTGCCGGGCAATTTCCGGACCGTGTTGCTGAATGATAGAGGCTACAAAGTTCTTTTTTTGATCAGATGGCGACCCATAAGCAAAATTCAACTGGACTTTAAGTACCAGCAAAGATTTTATCCTGATGAAACAACAGTTGGCTCGGGATTAGATGAGTTCGAAACCAACCGCATTCATAACTTTAGATTATCTTTTATTTGGAGATTTTAAAACTAAACTCGTTTAATGTTACGTATATCTGGCAAACTGCCAGGAGTTTTTTACGCTCATGTAAATGGGCTGCCACTGGGTCCGCAAGAACTTGCGGCACTTGCGCCACCGGAACTGCTTCCCATAGTTGCAAATGTAGAAACTAATTTTTGAGTATTTTTACTCCCACAGTTTGGGCATTCCATATCGTTGCTTTTATCAAAAGAAACCAATTCTTCAAATTTTTGTCCGCATTCGGCACATCGATACTCATATAATGGCATAGTTTATTACTCCGACTCCATTTTGTTACAATTTAGCTTTTCCTTTCATTATTATATAATTGATGATTTATAATCGGTTGCGTTACAGAAAAATTAAATTTTATTCGAAAAATGGTTTTGGTAACTTTTACTGACCCGGTTTTCAAATTCCTTTAATACTTTTTGGTCAATCGTTTCTGCTTTTTCTAACATTTTTATTTTACTTAATATATTCTGATACTGTTTTTCTGCCGCCTCAAAATTCTTCACTTTCAACAGCCTCTCAAATAACTCATATTCATAAACTAAAGAATTTAAACTATTTTTGGGGGGGCTCTGCACGGAGCACTTATTTGCCTGTGGTCCTCATGTGGGCACTCCAAATTTGGGCAGAAAATAAAACCATAAAAGAAGAAATCCAATAAATAGAATTATACTAAATATATCTTGCACTATTATACCCCTGTAATTTTCATCGTGTATTAATTTCCATACTTAATCAGCAAAATATTTTTTATACTCCATCCTCCAACATCGATCCATCACAACATCGATTCCAAAATTCAGTGCTTTATTCGCAGCATCATAATGTATTACGCCTAATTGCATCCAGACCGCTCTAACGTTCTTTTCAATTGCCTGATCCAGAATTTCCGGAACATGTTCAGGTTTCCGAAAAATATCCACAAGCTCTACCGGTTCCGGGATATCCCTAAGATTATCATAACATTTTAATCCAAATAGTTCATCAACTTTGGGATTTACCGGGAAAATCTGGTAGCCATGGTCTAACATAAATTTCGCAACAGAATGCGAGTCCCGGTAAGGTTTATCCGAAATACCAACTACAGCAATTTTCTTATAATTTTTTAATATTGACTGAATGTTTTTATTTATTTCTTTAGAATCCATATTGCAATCTATTCCCGAAT
>CAZVKP010000283.1:0-5226 GCA_964627635.1 uncultured Calditrichaceae bacterium
ATCCCCAGGGTTCTGGCGATTTTAAAAACGCACTTTATGACCAATGGATAACAAACAATCAGCATTATGTTGATGAGAAAAGTGATCAGCGTATTGCCTATGTTTACATGAAAAATATGGGTAGTGAAAGTCTGGAAAAATTTTTAATTGAAATGACGTCGGAGGGATATCATCGTGAAGCCCTGATTTTGGATCTTCGCTATAACCGGGGTGGAAATGTCCACAACAATGTCCTGCAATTTTTGAGTCAGCAGCCCTATACCAAATGGAAATATCGGGGTGGAGAATTTGCCCCACAGCCTAATTTCGCGCCGTCAAGTAAACCGATTGTCTTACTAATGAATGAGCAAAGTTTGAGCGACGCGGAAATGACAGCAGCAGGATTCAAGGCATTGAATCTGGGTAAAATTATCGGTACCGAAACCTATCGTTGGTTGATTTTTACAACGGGCAAACGATTGGTTGATGGGTCATATTATCGTTTACCTTCATGGGGATGTTACACCCTGGACGGTAAAAACATTGAGTTAAATGGCGTGGAACCGGATATTCATGTGAATCGGACATTCAAAGATCGTCTGGAAGATGCGGATCCTCAACTGGACCGTGCAATTGATGAGGTATTAAAAGCACTCAAAAAGGAATAAAATTAACTGGAAATATCAAGGTTAAAGTTAATTTTCTCTACATTAAAAGAGGATAAAGTTCCATATTTGTTCAGATAATTAAAATAATTAATTTGCAAAACCAATTACTAAAGGAGGCAAATATGACTTCACTTTTAAGAGTCCGGGTTGCCACGAATTCAGCCGGACGAAATTGTGTGATAACATTAATGATAGCTTTATTTACTTTAAGCCTGAGTTTTGCTGATGGAGACAACGCCATCATGCGATATCCTGACGTTCACGGGAACCTGGTGGCATTCAGTTATGGCGGAGACATCTGGACTGCTCCCAAAAGCGGTGGAGTTGCGACCCGATTAACCATTCACGATGGTACTGAAGGCAGACCACAATTTTCACCGGACGGAAAAATGATCGCATTTTCCGGTCAATATGATGGAAATACGGATGTGTATATAATGAATATTCACGGTGGCGATATTCGCCGGGTAACCTACCATCCCGGTGCAGATATTGTTACCGGCTGGCATCCCACCAAGAATAAAATTCTTTTCAGATCTGCCAGGGAAGATGCAATGGTGATGCAATTATTTTTGATATCAACAGATGGCACAGGTCTCGAAAAGTTGATTCTTCATGAAGCAGGATTTGGCAGCTTTTCCCCGGATGGTCAGCAGATTGCCTATAATCGGTTATCCAGAGAACGGCGAACCTGGAAACGTTATTATGGTGGGATCGCACAGGATATTTATGTTTTTGATTTTCAAACACAAAAAGAAAACAAACTCACTGATTACAAAGGTACCGATCGTTTACCCATGTGGTATGGCAATAAAATTTATTTCAGTTCTGACCGGGATAAGGTATTAAATCTTTATTCTCTGGACGTTCAAACCGGCGAAACCACTCAACTCACCAAACATACCCAATACGATGTCCGCTATCCGAATATTGGAGATGGGACGATTGTTTATGAATTTGGTGGAACTATTCGAATGTATGATACTGAGAATGGGGTGGATAAACAGATTCCCATCGAAATTAAGACCGATGTTCCGGGAACCCGCCCTTATCTCAAAGATGTGAAGAAATTTGTGACTAATTTTGATTGTTCTCCTTCTGGTGAGCGGGCAGCAATCGTCGCCAGAGGTGAAATTTTTTCTGTTCCCAGAAAACATGGACGGACTCTCAATTTGACGAAATCGTCCGGTTTTCGGGAAAAAGATGCAGCCTGGTCTCCCGATGGGAAAAAGATTGCCTATATTTCCGACAAATCCGGGGAGTATCAAATATATATAATGGATCAAGCTGGTAATGAAAAAGCGGTTCAATTGACACACTATAAAGATGGCTACCGGCACACCCTAAGGTGGTCTCCGGACAGCAAAAAAATTGCTTTTGCGGATCAGACGTTGCGCTGTTATTATCTGGATGTGGCAAGTGGGAAAATAACTGAGGTGGACAAAGCCAATTACGAACAACCGGATGTTTCGCTGGACAAAAAGCAGATCTATGATTTCACCTGGTCACCGGACAGCCGTTTCATCGCATACTCCAAAATGACTGCTGATCAGATTTTCCAAATTCATATTTATTCGCTGGAAACCGGTGAAACCCATCGGGTGAGTAACGGATTGTTTAATGATTTTCAACCGGTATTCACCAAAGATGGAAAGCATTTATTATTTGTCTCCAATCGCCATTTCGATCCGACTTTGAGTGATTTTGAGTGGGAGATGGTCTACAAGGATGCTGCCAAAATATGTGCTCTCACGCTTCAAAAAAATGGCGATCCGTTATTACCTTTTAGAAACGACGAAGTAGAAACGAAGCCCGAAGATGGAAATAATTCAAAAACCGGTTCCGGAAACGAATCTCAAAAAATATCTATCGATTTTGAAGGAATTCAAAG
Source organism: uncultured Calditrichaceae bacterium (assembly GCA_964627635.1). GTDB lineage: Bacteria > Calditrichota > Calditrichia > RBG-13-44-9 > RBG-13-44-9 > CAZVKP01. Next base: position 2,539 of record CAZVKP010000283.1, read on the forward strand.
CAGAATTGAGATGCTACCTTTGCCGCGCGGAAATTACCGCAGTTTGGCAGTGAACGAGACATCACTTTTTTACCTGAATGCGGAAAAAGGAGATTTTAATCGATTTGAATTTCGGGAGATCGGTCCCGGAACCCTGTATTCGTTTTCCTTCGAAGATCGAAAAGAAAGCACGGTAATAAAAGGCATCGACGGTTATAAACTTTCAGCCAATGGAAATGCGATAGTTTACAAAATGAGGCGTGATATTGGAATTATTGATGCCCATACCAGAGAGTCACATGGAGAACATTTAGATCTTTCTGGTTTAAAAATGAAAATTGATCCAATGGCGGAGTGGGAACAGATGTTTAACGAAGCCTGGCGGATGCAACGGGATTTCTATTACGAACCGAATATGCAGGGTGTTAATTGGACCGCAATGAAGGAAAAATATGGAAAGCTGCTTCCGTATGCGTCCTCCCGGGATGATGTGACCTATCTTATTGGTGAATTAATTGGCGAGCTTTCTACTTCACACACTTATGTTTTTGGCGGTGACGAAAAGCGCGAAGCAGATAAAGTGAATGTCGGATTGTTGGGTGCCGATTATGAGGTGCATCAAAACCGATATCGGTTTAAAAAGATATATCGGACACCGGATTGGACGGACGACATCATGGCACCTCTGGAGAGACTGGGTGTGGATGTCCGAGCGGGAGATTATTTACTTCAAGTGAACGGAGAGGATGTAAAATCGGATAAAAACTTATATTCCTATTTCCAGGATTTAGCCGGTAAACAGATCACGCTAATGGTAAATGATAAACCAAGTTTGAAAGGTGCCAGGGAAGTTGTTGTGAAGCCGGTAAGAAATGAGAGAACGCTCCGCTATCTGAGCTGGGTGGAGCATAATCGGAAAGTAGTTGGAAAAGAATCCAATGGCAAAATTGGTTATATTCATTTTCCCGATACTTATATGGGCTCTGCTGAAGAATTTCCCAAATATTTTTATTCGCAGCTTCGCAAAGAGGGATTGATTATTGATGGTAGATTTAACAGAGGTGGATTGGATCCCAACATCTTTTTGGAACGCCTGGAACAACCGCTTATCGGTTACTGGACACGTCGCTATTCTCATGATCAGACCATTCCGCCGGTTGTTACCACGGCGCGTATGGTTTGTTTGACCAACAAACAAGCCGGCTCCGGTGGGGATATGTTTCCCTGGGAATTTCGTGAACGGGGTATGGGACCCATCATCGGTACCCGTACCTGGGGTGGTTTGGTGGGTGTCTCCATGTGGATTCCGCTTATTGACGGAGGGATATTGAGTGCTCCGGACTATCGGATTTATGACCGGAATGGTAACTGGATCATCGAGAATGAAGGAGTCACACCGGATATTATTGTGGAACAGGATCCGGTGGAAATGGCTCGCGGTTACGATGCTCAGTTAATGAAAGGGATTGAAGAATTAAAGAAGAAAATTAAGGAAGATCCCCGCCCGTGGCCGAAACACCAGCCTTATCCGGTGCGGGAAAGTGGTAAGAGTTTTGAGGATTAGTTCAGTTTTAGCGCTGAAATGAGTCAAAATGTTACAACAATTCAATCTGGTGTCACCGATCAGCGGTGACACCAAAGTTTTTGCTTTCGTGTCAATCCCGGGGTGTTGATACCAGTTTGAATGTCCTATTTATCACTGGTGCCATCCGCTCTGCGATGGCACCAAATCTCATCTTAGCAAAGTAACTCCGCTGGCTAACCGGGATTTTCCTGTTGCCGAAAAAACTTGATAAGAAATTCCGCATCTTTCGGTGAGAGATCGAAGCGGAAAGTGGCTTCTTCAACTAATTTGCCCAGACGTTTATCTGAATTCTCCGCACGTTGTTCGGAAACCCATTTTACTGCATTCTTTAAATGTTGAGATTGTGGATACATTGAACTCATATAAATAAAATACAGTTTTTCCATGTTGTAAACAAGTATTCAGGAGAAAAAGAAGTATATCGTTCTTTCTATTTGGTAAAGTCATGAGTTAGATTAATTTTTCGTTTGTAAATAATTGTTATAAAGAGTAGATTCATTATTAAAATGATAATTAATGAGTCCGATGAAGAAGAATAATCGAAAAACCTGGCTTATTGGTCTGTCCGTTCTGCTGTCTTTTCTTATTTTAGGTTCGTTTATCTACTATTATGGCACACGGGATTTACCGGACCAACAAATCACACAAATATATTATGTGGATAATATTTCACCGGCTCATGAAGCACTTATCCAACGTTTTAATGAAGAATATCGGAATAAAATTGAAGTAGTGCCCATAGATTTGCCTTTCTCAAAATTCAGCACCAATGAGCGGAAAGAATTGCTGGCCAGATCACTTCGCAGCAAAAGTGATCTCATCGATGTATTTGCAGTGGATGTCATTTGGGCTCCTCGTTTTGCAAAATGGTGCCAACCGTTGGATATGTATTTCAGTAAAGATGAATTAAACCACATAATGAGTAGTGCCCTCCAATCCTGTTATTATGAAGAAGAATTAGTGGCGGTGCCGCTTTACACCGATATCGGTTTGATGTACTACCGTCGCGATTTGCTTCAACAACTACCCGATTATGCACATCTCAAAAATGACTTAAAAGCTTCCATTACCTGGGAAAGGTTTATAAAATTACATCGGAATTTAAAACTAAGGGAAAATCCGTT
>CAZVKP010000284.1:0-5221 GCA_964627635.1 uncultured Calditrichaceae bacterium
GAGGGAGGTTCTTCCTGCAGCCGGTCAATTTCATAAAAAATTTCTTTAAGCGAAGCACCGGACACATTGGTGGTCACGTCCGCAATTTGAACCCAATATGCATCACGATATCGTGTCGAAACCTGACTTCTGGGGGAATAGGTATATCCTTTATCTTCCCGTATATTGCTGGTAATCCGGGAAGCAAAACTTCCGCCCAACAATGCATTGGTTACCTGCAGGGCAATATAATCTTCATGTGAAGGATCGATAACCGGTAATCCAAGGTAGATGGTGGATTGTGGTGCATCCGGCCGGTCGATAATATGAACAGCTTTCTCAGTGAAAGGCTCGGGAATTTTGACCAGTGGTTCATATCCCTCGTTCCACTTTTCGAAATTATCCTTGATAGCCGACTGCATGTCCCCGGAGTCGAAAACACCAGCAACATAAACATGCGTTCGCTGAGCACCGAAATTCTGATTATAGAAATTTTGGACATCGTCCACAGTGTAACTGTTGATCATTTCTTCGGTTGGAAAAATTCGTCCGTAGGGATGATTGGGATAAAGTAATTCCCGGAATTTCTCCTGTGCAAGAGATTGCGGCTGGGATTTGGAAATATTCAAATTCCTGATCATATCATTTTTCAGACGGGGGAGTTCACCTTCCGGTAACAAGGGATTTTGAACTACGTCTGATAAAAGTGAAATTAATTCAGGCCCAAATTCTGCAAGTACATCTCCACTGATGGTGGTTTGGTCCATTCCCACCGCAACATTTAATTCACCGCCCATGCTTGCCATTTTTTTAGCGATTTCTTCGGCTGTGTAAGATTGGGTCCCTTCTTTCAATAAATCGCCGGTTAAATCTGCCAGCCAGGTCTGATTTTCATTTTCATTTAAATTGCCGGAACGGACAACCACTTCCACAGTAACCTTCGGTAGATTTCCATAAGGCACCAGGGTAGCTGCCAATCCGTTTTCCAGAGAAAGTTCTGTCTTCTCAGGGAGTTTAAAATCTTTGGGTTCGCCTCCTTTAGGCGGTTCTTCTTTTTGCGCCAGGCAAAGCGTAAATAAGGAAATAAACAGAATCGTCATCAAAATATTTATGGTTAATTTCATTGCTGCCTCCTATTCTTTATGATGCTGCTCCTTTGGGTTCAACAACAAGCACAGTTTGATTGGTTTTTCGCAGGTATTCCCGGGCGGTTTTTTGTATCAGTTCGGGGGTCACTTCTTTAAGCCGGTCTTCCAGTTGATTAATTTTAGATGGATTGTCATCGAACAAAGCGAAACTTGCCAGGAGATCAGCCCGGCCAAATCCGTAAAATCCACCCAGTGTTTCGTAAAGGCTGGATCTGATTTTAACCAGTGCCCGGTTTAAGATTTGCTGATCAATTTTTTCTTCCTGCAATTTGCTAATTTCTTTCTCAAGCGCTGCTATTATGGAATCCGGCCAAGAGTTTGAATCATAGTAAAGATAGCCAGCCCACAGCATGGGACCATTGTAATTATACATGTTGCCAAGCAAGTTGATTCCACCATTTACAGATCCGGTGAACCCCTTTTCCTGCACTAAAGTCTGATAAAAACGACTGTCATCTCCCTGCAAAAGTAATTGATCGATAAGTCCCATGGCGTAATATTCAGGCGTATTTTTCTTCGGCATATGATAGGCAAATGCTATAGCCGGCCTTTTGGCGAGCTTATCTTCCGTGGTAAAAAATTTTGCCTCTTCCTGTCGCGGTTCGCTAATATCCGGTCGTTCCGGTTGTTCGGCAGAGGGAATGTCTCCGAAGTGCTTGCGGACCATTTCCATTGCTTTGCTGCTTTCAAAGTCACCCACTAAAACAACCACCGCATTGTTCGGTGCATAATAGGTGTCGAAGAATTTTTTAACATCCTGGAGGTTAGCCGCTTCCAGGTCCGACAAATCACCGTAAAAATTGTGGGAATTATACCAATTCTGGTTGGCATACTGGGGAAGATCCAGCCAGGGAAATCCGCCATAAGGTCGGTTTAACACATTTACTTTTACTTCATTGATCACCACATCTTGTTGATTGCGTAGGTTCTCCTGTGTAATTGCCAGGCTGCGCATTCGGTCCGCTTCTGCCCAAAGTGCTGTTTCAAGTTTATGGGCGGGAAGTATCTCGAAATAATTGGTAAAGTCAAAGCGAGTGGAGCCATTCAACACACCGCCATTACTCTGCACCAGGCGTATAAATTCCATCTTGCCCAGATTCTCGGAACCCTGGAACATCATGTGCTCAAACAGATGGGCAAAACCGGTTCGGTCCTTGGGCTCGATCCGGAATCCGATGTTGTAATATACCGCGATCGTAACAGTCGGAGCGGTGTGATCTTCGGATAAAACCACTTTCAGTCCGTTATCGAGTTTATGGTATTTGACCGGGACCTGAAACTCAGTTGTTTTATCCTGAGCACAGGAAATAAGGAGCACCAGGCTAATTACCACTGATAAGACAGAAATCATTAGGCCTCTCATAAATCCTCCATTAAAAAATTGTTCATTAAATTAAAAATTAAATAGCTGGTTAAATTTGAAAAGTAATCCATCACTATGGATTTACAAAAATTATTCAAGCAGACATCATTTAATTTCAACATCTCCTCCGCCTACGAATATCTGGTGGCTAAGTTGTAAATCTACATTCAATTCCATATATAGAAATGACTGGAAAATTTAAATCAGGAAATGTATAAAAGCAATGAGAAGTTTTTCACGGATGGAAGGGAAAATTCGTACAGTTAAATACGTTCTTTTTGCTGATCCATCCGGCAATCCTCATCCTGGTATTCAAATTCTACAGTACTGTGTTCCATATTCAAATTATCGGTAATGTTCCGGATGCGTTTTTTAATTTCAATCACATCCTGCTTACTGGCGTCTTGGGAGATAACCACATGAGTGGATAACACATGATGAACGCCATCCAGAGACCAGACATGCATGTGATGGGTAGAATGTACTTTGGGTATTTCAAGTATTTGATTTTCGATATTGCTCATGGTAATGTTCTCCGGCACTCCCTGTAAAAAGAGAGATAAGGTTTTTTTCAGATTTCTTATCACGTTAAATAGCACATAACCGGTAATCATGATAGAGAGAAGTGGATCAAGAATATGGATATCTTTAAAAAGGAGGACGATTCCCACGATAAGTACTGCAGTCCAGCCAAGGACATCTTCCAAAAGGTGTAGCGTGACGACCCTGATGTTCATGGTTTTTCCGCCGCGCAAACGGAGTACTGCCAATCCGTTGACCAATATTCCGGCGATCGCAAAACCAACCATTCCCGGTGCGTGGGAATGTTCGGGATTAATCAGACGGGGAATTGCTTCTGATATGATAAAAATGGAGCCTATTATTAAAACGATGGTGTTAATAAGAGCGGCGAGCAGGGAGAATCTTCGATAACCATAAGTAAATCTTTCATCCCGATCTCTCAGGGAAAATTTATCCAGATACCAGGAGAGCCCCAGAGAAAAGCTGTCCCCCAAATCATGCAATGCGTCGGAGAGAATCGCCAGACTATTGGTTAGAATCCCGCCGACAATTTCCAACAAAGTAAACGCCAAATTCAGGAAAAAGGCGATTTTGATGTTTTCGGTGCTGGTTTGAGGATTTTCAGGTTTTGCCATTATTCAAAATAAGCTGTTTCTGATCGAACGACAAATGGAATTCTACGTTTTAAGGAGTGATGGTTTGTCCACTCAAATGGTGATAAGAATTTTATATTTTATAAGTTTCCTCACTTATTATTTTGTCTGCAAGATTTAAAATCTTCAAAAAATCCAGCCGATCCACATACTGCCATACCTTGCATCATGGTCCATTTCTCCTTTATTATCCGATATAAAAATCTATTTTAATTAAATGAGGTTGTTGTGTTACACTCCCAAATTCTGCGGCGACTTCCCCGGCGGTCCCGTTCTGAGACAGATACAGTTTGGCGTCCCCGATCCAGCAAGTGGTCATCCTTCAATGCCCGGGCTTTTGATACCAGGTTGCAATAAATATGAACTTTTCTTCGGACATCGCTTGCTCACCTACTTCCTTGTGAAGATCACGAAATACTGGTATGGCAGAAAATCAAACTCTTGAGCCACCGAGTATCCGGCTGCCTCGGCTTCCAAGACAAGTTTGGACTTCCGGAGACGACCACGCTTCGAGGGCCCCGCGGGAAGGTTTTTATCCTTGTAGAAATCCACGATCGCAATCCTGCCGTCTTCCCGCAGGTCTGTCGCCAGAACCTCGAAATACGCAACCCGGTCCTCGATGTGGTGAATGGTGTTGACTATCAACACCATATCGGCCGAGTTTGGCGGTAACATCGGATCCTCGGCAGCGGCGAGTACGGTGACGATGTTGCCCAAGCCTCCCTCTTTTGTGCGCTTCTGAATGTAACTCAGCATCTCCGGTTCGATGTCCACGGCGAAAACCGCGCCGTTCTGCCCAACCGCTTTTGACAAACGGCGGCTGAAGTAGCCAGTTCCGGCACCGATGTCAGCCGCAGTTTGCCCCGGTTTAAGAGATAGAACCTGAATCACTCTATCGGGTTTTTGCCAGGCATCACGACCCGGATCTTCGAATACTTTCACCCAGCGCTCGATTTCCTGGAAGGAATGATGCATGATATCATGATTCTGAGCGAAGACCAGGGTGTCCTGCCCAACGACAAGTGCAACTGCCAGCAATCCCAGAACGAGTGAAATTTTAGATTTCATTTTTCCTCCAAAGATTGATTAGTTAACCGTAGAACCCATCTAAATATAACTTCACTACTTCCGGCAGGCTTAAGTTCCCAAGACAGATTGTTAATTGGAATCAAATTTTTATAATTATTCATCATAAAGACTTCCGGTCGGCTCCCGATTCATGAGCTCTCTTACTGCTTTCTCGCATTTCAAATGCAAATTGCCGGAATTTGTGCAGATAGATAAGACGTTGTTCTACTGTGAATTTGAGATTCTCTTGAATGAACGTTCGGTCCACATCTTTTTTATAGACTTCGATTATAGCCTGGATAGAATCCACAGCAGTTTTTGAAGATTTAGTTTTGGACACTGGGAGTTTATCCGATTATGATTAATAAGATTGCAGCTATTTTTAAAATTATTTAAACACCGGGCTTAAGCCGGGGGTGAATGTGAACTTAACTAAATCCACCAAAGACCTTTTCAACGGTTTTCCTGTCTCACTTTTCTTCTGCAAC
>CAZVKP010000285.1:0-2942 GCA_964627635.1 uncultured Calditrichaceae bacterium
GGAACGCTTGTTTTATAATCACCAAATTCGGGTGCCCCCTTTCCCTTCTCCAACGGGGAGAAGGGAAAGGGGGATGCTACATGGTGGTCACCGTGTGAGGGGAAAGGGATGAGGTTTTAACACAAATTCATACTTTTTATTTTTTATTATTACACTCTGCGGTGGTGCGTTTTTCCACAAACAACTCAAAAGACCGGTACCTCTTGCTCCCGGTACTGCAACTGATATAACCGATAATATAATCCTTTTCTCCGCAAAAGTTCCTGGTGATTACCTATTTCCTTAATTCGCCCATGGTGGAGAACCACTATCTGATCCATCGACTGTATTGTTGACAATCTGTGAGCAACTACGATGGCAGTGCGGTTTTTCATCACTTCTGTTAAAGCTTCCTGAATTAACGCCTCTGATTCACTATCGATATTCGCCGTTGCTTCATCCAGTATTAAAATATCCGGATTAAACACAATTGCCCTGGCTAAAGCTAATAGCTGTTTTTCTCCCTGAGATAAATTACTGCCTCGTTCCCGAATCTTTGCATGATACCCACCGGCGAGACGTTGTATGAATCGATCTGCATTAACAAGTTTGGCAGCCTCTTCCACCTCTTCCTCGGAAATGGATTCATTCCAAAGTCGGATATTTTCTAAAATGGTCCCGGAAAATAGGAACATATCCTGTTGCACCATTGCCATGCGGTTTCGCAGGTTTTCCAAATCCCAATTTTTTACATCCACATTGTCTATGAGAATTTCACCTTCCTGAATGTCGTAATACCGACCAATGAGTCTGGTAATGCTGGTTTTTCCTGCCCCTGTATGTCCAACAAAGGCGTATCGCTTACCCACAGGAATTGTTAGATTGATATCATGCAGGACATATTCATCATCGTATGCAAAATTCACGTTTTTAAATTGCACACCTTGTTTAATTCCATCAGCATGATGTCCGTTGGATTGAGATAAAATCTTTGGTTTATTATCAAGGAGTTTAAAAATTCGTTCCGATGCCGCAAGTGCCGATTGAAGGATGTTGTATTTTTCCGATAAATCGCTGATGGGACGAAAAAACCGCTGTGCATATTGAATGAAGGCAATTAAGATACCGAAAGTAACCACTTCATTTTGAATGTAGAATCCGCCGCGATAAATAATCATTGCTAACGCAACGGCACTAATGAGCTCTACTGCCGGGAAAAAAAGGGCATAATAAAAAATAGTTTTAATATATGCGGCGGTATGCTGCCAGTTAACATGTTGGAAATGCTGTAAGTCTTTCTTCTGCCGGTTATAAATTTGAACGATTTTCATTCCGGAAATATGTTCTTGTAGATAGGCATTAATTTTTGCCAGATAGTAGCGGATTTGTCCGTAGGATTCCCGAACTTTTTTTCGGAAGATAAACGATATTACAATCAGGATGGGCACCACTGAGAGTGTCCACAATGCTAAAGGGAGATGGATGGTCAACATCATCACTATAATCCCGCCAATCAGAAGAATATCGCCGAAAAGCATAACAATACCCTGGGTAAAGACTTGATTCAGTGATTCCACATCCGATGTCACACGGGTCATCAGCCGCCCGATGGGATTTTTATCGAAGAATTGCTGATGTAAATTTTGCAGATGGACAAATAGTTTTTGCCGTAAATCCAGCATCACTTTTTGTCCCACATACTGGGTAACCATGATCTGACCGTATTTGAAAATAAAGCTACCGATTAATACAGCAATATATAGTAAAATAATTTGTTGTAAACCCTGAAAATCTCCGGGAATGATATATTTGTCCACAGCCACTTTTGTTAAATAGGGACCCAGGATTTCAAGTCCCATACCAATGATAATTAATACAGTTGCCAGAATGATGAGAGGCCAATACGGCTTACCGAATGCCAGGAGACGTCCAATCAAGTCCCGGTCGTATATTTTACCAACAATTTTATCTTCTTCCATACCTAAATCTATTTTAAAATATGCCTTTTATTGTTTATTTATTGAACAAACAATATAATATTGATTGGAAGTTAAAGGAATGGGTTTATCAAATTTATAATGAACTGATTAATACAGGAATAATTTTCCTCACGGGGATGCTTTTGACAAAACAGGGATAGTATTTGTGGTGTGTAAATTTATAGGTGGTTTTATTACCAAAAGAAGTCCGACAAGAATCCTTTCTTGTCGGGTATAAGTTTCTGCAGATTTCCAAACGCTGGTAATTAATTTTCAAACGTAATTGAAGGTGTCGGGTTTGTTTGTAAGGACAATTCAATATAATTGTCACTATCTTTATTTCTTTATCAATCGGGGTAAATCCTTCTTCAACCAGGATTGTAATTTTTGATGATGTTTGAACTTTTGCTCATCCGCCTTAAACTTCTTGCTGTGAATAACATGTCGTCCGTTGTAGTGGGTGACATCATGGACGATGTGCAACATTTCGTGGTACATGATGCCCTCCACAACAAATTTTGGTATATCCGGATTATCTAACAGCTTACTGATAACCAGCCGGTTGCGATGAAAATCAAAATGACCCATTTTTCGTTTGTTTGCCCGAAGACTCCATTGAATATGAGGTTGTCTCAGTTTACCTTCAAAATAGGTGTCGTTCAATTCCGTGAAGATGGTTTGGAGGTTATAGTGAGTACCATTGCCGGTATCACTGTTGTCAGGTATTTCAGGTTGGTTTAAATTTTGCTCGATATGTTTTTTTTCGATGTGGAAAATTTGTTCTCTCACATTTGATGGAACTTCCTGTCCAAATATTTTTGAAAATAGCGAACTTGCCACATAATTGAAATATTCTTTTGGAAATGTGACACTTTTAAATGACAGAAAAAGATTAATCCCACTTTTATTTTTAGAAATCTTGTGAGTGAGTCTTTCTGAAGCCATGAATTGCAAAATCACATTCTGATTTTTCAATTTATCAAA
>CAZVKP010000285.1:3042-5215 GCA_964627635.1 uncultured Calditrichaceae bacterium
GGTCTCCAAATAATGGCTGTTGGTATACCTCATCCCTTTCCCCTTCCCCCTTTCCCTTCTCCAGATTGGAGAAGGGAAAGGGGCATCCAAATTTGGTTATTTTTCTAAAAGCAAGATGGGGATAGGGTTGAAGTTATCTAAATCAGTATTCAAAGGTTTCCCCAATCGGTAACACCTGACTGTTGAGTCCCTTCGCTTGTACTGCATTCACAAATTCATTTGGGTCCACATCAATCACTTCAAAAGTCTGATAATGCATGGGGATCACAGTGCTCGCTTGAATAAATTCAGCAGCTTTTACAGCATCTTCAATTCCCATAGTGAAATTATCTCCAATGGGTAAAACCGCCACATCAATTTTGTTCATTTCTCCGATTAATTTCATGTCATAAAATAATCCGGTGTCCCCGGGATGATAAAAGGTTTTATCGTCCATGGTTATTAAAAAGCCGCAGGGATTTCCGGTATAGGTTCCATCCGGTGCCGCTGAGCCATGATGGGCGATAGTAAGTTTAACCCGTCCGAATGGAAAATTCTTCCCGCCACCAATATGCATGGGGTGGGATTTGGTCCCCTTTGCCGCACAATAATTTGCCAATTCATAAGGCGCAATGATAGTTGCTGCATTGGCCTTTGCAATATCGATGGCATCTCCCAAGTGATCCCCATGTCCATGGGTTAGCAGCACATAATCCACTCGTAAATCACCCGGATCGGTTTTTGCCAATGGATTATCCGACAAAAACGGGTCGATGACTAAACGTCCCTTATCACCTTCCACATAAAAAGCCGAATGTCCGAGAAATGTTAGTTTTGGCATGATGTCCTCCTGTTGTTTTTGATTGATTCAGTTGAATATAACAAAACGAGATATCTATAACAAGTTGAGCATTAATCTGAAAAGATGTAAATCAAATATTTGAAATTAAATTCGAATAGAAATGTACACAAAAAAAGGGAGCCAAATAGCTCCCTATTAAATCAAGAAAAATAGTTTTAATTTACGCTTTTAGCTCCGGATATACATTCACCCGGTTGCCTTTTTTTCCTTTTCTCTCAAATTTCACGTAACCGTTGATAGTCGTAAATAAAGTGTCATCACCACCTTTTTTAACGTTGAGACCGGGATGAAATTTGGTTCCCCGTTGCCTGACTAATATGCTGCCAGCTTTTACATATTCCTGACCAAATTTTTTTATTCCCAAACGTTTGCTGTGACTTTCACGTCCGTTGCGTGAACTACCTACACCTTTTTTATGTGCCATTAGGTTACCTCCAAATATTCTATTTTATGCAATCTTTTCGATCTGAATTTTACTGAATTGTTGCCGATGTCCGCGTTTCACTTTATAACGTTTACGGCGTTTTTTCTTGAATACCGTTATTTTTTTATCACGACCGTTCTCCACAACTTTTGCAGATACGTTGGCGTTTTCAACCACTGGCTTTCCTATTTTCGTTTCCTTTCCGTCATCCAGAATTAGAACCCGATCGAAATCAATTTTATCGCCCACTTCTTTTTTTAAATATGGTACCTTTAATACTGTATCTTTTTCCGCGCGAAACTGTTTCCCGGCAATCTCAACAATAGCATACATCTTCAGTAATCCTCAATTATATTGAATTTTCATTTATAACTTTAAAATTTAACATATAAGTCTATTCATTCCAAAAGAAAATTAATTTCTAATTGAAAAAGGATTGTCAACAATTCACAACAATAAATCTCCACCAGTACAAACGTTGTATTTTCATTGGTGCGTGCTCGATATTATCTAAAAGATTCGGTATCCGGACCTTCCTCATCTTCCTCATCCGAAATGCTGAACATACTGCTAATCAAGTCTTTAAATTGTAATCCGTACTCTAAATGATTTTTGCTTAAAAATGAATATTCAGCCAACCCGTGTAGCGTAAATTCCATTAATAATAATTGAGTTTCTTTATCGTCATCCGAATGATATTTCTTTACTAAATCCGGTAGTCCCGGGATTGCCATTAGTGTTTTTTCGTATTGGAGAAAAGGAATATCATTCAAAATGTCAACCGTATGTCCGTTACCGAACCAGTTTATGATTTTTTGATATGGTGTTGAATCCTGGCTCTTTTTCAATTTTTCCGGATTTGGAAAATAATTTGGAAATTGGGAGCGAACGGCTTTTCCGATGAGAAT
>CAZVKP010000286.1:0-5209 GCA_964627635.1 uncultured Calditrichaceae bacterium
GAAACAAAATCCAACTTAGCCAATAAAAATTATGGTATTTTTGATAATCGATTGAAAAATATTTAGAATCCAAAAATAAAACTAAATAGATTGTAATCAGTGCTAATATAATGGGAGCAATTATCCAAAACAGTCCACGAATAAATAGTGGAAAAAGATTGATATAAAGACCGAGCTTACGCCAAACCTCAACAAATAGAGCCATCACCATAAAATTAACTAATAAAGTTGATAGGCTAAGTGTTAATAAACGAGATAATGTTAATAAGCGAATTTCAGCCTTCGTCATTTTTTATTCCCACAGAAAAAAAGAAAATAAATGTCCGATGAGATTTAAACAATATTAAAAGAATTTTATTCTATCTATTGGATTTTAACCTGAGGATATTAAAACATTTTCAATCGATTTGGATATAATACTTCTCTTGGGTTTTATCCAACTCTATAAAGTGCAATGACACTGTGGATAAAGCCATTATTTTATTTAAGAAAAAAGTGGCAGGAAAATTATTTTTTAGACTTTTTAAAAATTTGGGCAGCCTTCTTTAGCTCATCCGAAGAAGCGTTGGAAGCCCTTAGATTCTCCTGTTTAATTCGCTCATATACTTCTTCCCTGAAGATTGAAATATCCCGGGGAGCTTCTATACCTACCTTCACCTGCTTTCCATCTATATCCACGACGGTAATCTTAATATCGTCACCGATATTTATTGATTCGCCTAACCTCCTTGTTAATACTAACATAGGATTACCTCATGCTTTTGATTTTAAAAAATTTAATTAACTCTCACCCTAAAGTCAATATTAAATCGCAACTTTAACAGCTTTTCATTTTTTTAAAAATAAACAGCTAAAAAGCATACAATAACATTATTTAGAGAATAATATATTAATTTCTGTGATTCTTTTCTTTAAATATGTTATCATGAACAGTTTACATTTTTTGAAATTCAGAGCTATTTTTGCATTGACAGTACATAAAAAAAGCAGGCTTACCGGTTAATAGTATGCCCGCTTTATACATATATTGACAATTATGACTATGAATTTATTACAAAATAGATTTTTAGATATCCTTCGATTCCAAAAGTTTGTAAGTCTAAATGATTTATCTCTCCGTTTTTTACATTTGATGGAATCATTAGTGTTACCATTTTTCGGCGCTCTATAACCCCTTCTCCGAAGCAAGAAGAACATAAAAAAAGATATTGAGACCCGCTTCCGCCACACCAGTCACAAAGACAGTTTACCGGAATATCAATCCGGAGTTCACCCCCTTTTCGAGCTTCATCAGGATAAAGTACAACATCAATCGCAGCATCCTCTTTTATTGCACAGGAATTCGTCTGTTGTGCAGATCCCTTCCTTCTAATTGGTTGAAAATCTCTGAATAATTCATCGAAAATCGTTCTTCTATTTGCAAATGATACCGAATTTACATTTTGCCGGGCACGTCCCGAACCACTTTCACTCTGACGATTTCGATTATAATCTGCCCTTTTTTGTGAATCACTCAATACATCGAATGCTTCTTTTACTTTTAGGAATTCTTCCCTACTTGAATTTCCCCTGGTATCGGGATGTAATTCCCGCGCTAATTTTCGATAAGCTTGCTTTATTTCTTCTCTTGAAGCCTGTGGTGAAACACCAAGAATATGGTAATAATTTTTCATAAGACATCCTGATGCTTCTTGTAAACTTATCAATTTTCTTCGTTATCAGACTCTTCTGCGTTTTCTTCATCGTAATTGCCAACGATAACCTTACTTGGCCTGATTAACCTATTTTTTAGAATATATCCTTCCTGAAAGACGCTTAATATTTTATTATGCTTTTCGGCATCATTTATCTTTTGCATCATCATAGCTTCATGAATTTGTGGATCGAACTCTTGACCAATTGCCTCAATCCTTTCCACACCCAAATCCTTAAAGGACTGTTCAAACTTATCATATATCAGCTTTGCACCCTCGAAAAGAGATTTATTATCTGTCTCCTTTTCCGCTTTCTCCAACATATGACGCATATCATCCAAAATCGGCAAGAGATGCTTTACAGTTTCACTTTTAATATAATTTGAGTACTCAATTTGATCCTTTTCAACCCGTCTCTTATAATTAGAAAATTCCGCCCGCAATCTCATGAACTGGTCATTCAAATTATCGTATTTCTCCTTTAACTCATCATAGTTTTGTTGTTTTTTATCATTTGATTTTTTTTCTTTTTCGGTTTTGTCTTCAGCTGCGGCTTCGTTCTCTTTCTCTTCATCAGCATCTTCGACCTTATCTTCTTTGGAAATATTTTTTTCTTCCTCTTCAAGGAATTCAACATCTATGTTTTTGGTGTTTTTCTTATCACCGCTCATAATTTCCACACCTCCTGAATCAGCGTTTAAACCAATTTCTTCACCTTTAAGCAAAAATGCACTATAATAAAAACATGTAGCTTAATTAAATTTGAAATAAAACAAAGAGAATCCCCTCAAATCGAGAGAATTCTCCCTGCAAGGTACGTTATGATTTATCTTTGTTGTTGTCATCATCATCAACAACTTCGTAATCTGCTTCCTCTACCTTCTCATCAGATTCACCAGAGGATTCTTCTCCAGCCTGTCCGGTCTGTGCTTCACCTGTTTGCTGTTGACCGGCATCTGCTTGCTGATACAAGTTTGAAGACGCTTCGCTCCAGACCTGATTCAATCCTTCAGTTGCTGATTTAATTTCATCCAGATTCTCGGATTTCAGAGCCTCGCGCAATCGTTCCATCGCAGTTTCAATTTTATTCTTAGCACTGGAATCAATCTTATCGCCATATTCTTTCAGATTTTTCTCAGTCTGATAGATTAGTTGATCACCCTGGTTACGGGCATCGATTAACTCACGACGTTTTTTGTCTTCTGCTGCATGTTCCTTCGCATCATTTACCATTTTGTCGATCTCTTCTTCAGATAAACCGGAACTGGCTTCTATTCTAATACTTTGCTCTTTTCCGGAAGCCATATCTTTAGCAGAGACATTTAAAATTCCGTTCGCATCGATATCAAAAGTAACTTCTATCTTGGGCACCCCCCGAGGCGATGGCGGGATACCATCTAATATGAACCGTCCTAAAGTACGGTTATCCCGGGCAAATTCACGCTCACCTTGAAGCACATGAATCTCCACCGAGGTTTGGTTATCCGCTGCGGTAGAGAATATTTCGCTTTTGCGGGTTGGGATGGTAGTATTCTTTTCGATTAATTTAGTCGTAACACTACCCAAGGTTTCTATGCCCAGAGACAACGGTGTAACATCCAGTAATAGAACGTCTTTCACATCACCAGCTAAGACACCGCCCTGAATGGCTGCACCGACTGCCACAACTTCATCCGGATTAATTCCTTTATGGGGATCCTTTTTAAAGAAACCTTTGACCAATTCCTGAACCTTAGGAATTCGGGTTGATCCACCCACAAGGATTACCTCGTCAATATCGGAATCCGATAGACCAGAATCATTAACTGCAGCCTTACAAGGCCCTAAGGTCTTTTCAACCAGATCTTCGATCAGGGATTCAAACTTCGCTCGGGTCAAGTTCATCTGTAAATGCTTGGGCCCATTTGCGTCAGCAGTAATAAACGGTAAATTTATTTCGGTCTGTTGTGTACTGCTTAATTCAATTTTAGCTTTTTCCGAAGCTTCCCGAAGCCGTTGCAACGCCATCGGGTCTTTCCGAATGTCGATGCCCTGCTCTTTCTTAAACTCCTCTGCGACCCAGTCCACAACACGCTGGTCAAAATTGTCGCCACCCAAATGAGTATCTCCATTGGTCGCTTTCACTTCAAATACACCATCGCCTATTTCCAGAATGGAAATATCAAAGGTTCCGCCACCCAGGTCGTAAACTGCAATTTTTTCATTTGTTTTCTTATCTAAGCCATACGCCAGGGAAGCAGCGGTCGGCTCATTTATAATTCGCAACACATTTAATCCCGCAATCTCACCGGCCTCTTTTGTCGCTTTGCGCTGACTGTCATTAAAGTAAGCCGGTACTGTAATCACCGCGTCTTTTATTTTTGATCCGACATATTCGTCGGCAGTTTGCTTCATCTTTTGCAAAATCATTGCAGAGACTTCCTGCGGTGTGTATTCTTTTCCGCGAATTTCCACCACGGCTAAATCATGAGTTCCCTTTTTGACCTTAAATGGAACCATGCTCGATTCCTCCGGTACTTCGCCAACCCGGCGTCCCATGAATCGCTTTATAGAGTAAACGGTATTTTCAGGATTTGTAATCATTTGACGTTTTGCAGGTCCGCCAACCAATGTTTCCCCGGTTTTTGTAAATCCCACAACCGAGGGTGTCGTTCGGGCACCTTCCGGATTGGGAATTACTGTGGCTTCACCACCCTCCATAACGGCTACTACAGAGTTAGTGGTACCTAAATCAATTCCTATTACTTTATTAGCCATAATTGTCAACCTCCTTTTAAGATTTTTGAACTACTAATTAATTTCGCCTACATAATGGTTTGAGAAAATCACTTGTCTGCTTATTTTTATATTTTCCGATTTTAACAAAGTGTTGATAATAAACATAAAGCGGTTTTTTATTTCGTTCATTTATATCAAATTCTTCTTACTTTATTTAATAGAAATTTGTTTTGGTTTAGTGGATTCTTTTTTTCCAATCGAGACTTTCAATATCCCGCCATTATAATTGGCAGAAACTTTTTCAGGATCCAAATCATTTCCAACTTCAAATATTCGCTCATATTGAATGTCACTTGTTTCTCTTAGAATGTAATCAGTATTATTATGGGAGCTTCGACGTACTCCGGAAATATTCAACAAGCCATCTTTTATCTGAACTTTTAATTCATTCTTATTTATTCCGGGCATTTCCGCTAATAATACAATTTCGCCCTCAGTCTCATAAATATCGACTGGCGGTCTTCGTTTCATTGTAAAACCATTGTTGTTCAATTTGTTTTGATTTGCCTTTTCCAATTCAGTCATCCAATTTGAAAACATTTTTTACCCCCTTATATTTGTAACAGTTTATTATTAATATTTTTCTCATTCAATTTTCCTATTATACAAAGATAGTGCCAATCATAAATCAATAAATATATGTTCAGTATTATCAATATTTTATATAAATTTTTATTACTGCTGCGTATTTTTCTCAATACCAATGCCTGCCACAGTCGCGAGAAAATATGTCATCC
>CAZVKP010000287.1:0-5208 GCA_964627635.1 uncultured Calditrichaceae bacterium
GGCGTGACTGGAGTTCAGACGGTGCTCTTCCGATCTGGACAAATCCCCAATACCTTGGCTGCCAAACTTCAGGATGCGAGCGTGAAAATTTTAGGAACCTCTGCAGAAAGTATCGACACCGCAGAAAACCGCTGGAAATTTTCCAGTCTTTTGGATGAGTTAAAAATCGACCAACCGCTTTGGCGGGAACTCACTTCTGTTGAAGAAGCCGAGAAATTTGCTGATGATGCCGGCTACCCGGTATTAGTTCGACCGTCGTACGTCTTAAGCGGTGCCGCCATGGCAGTCGCGTACAACTCCGCTCAACTCTACCGTTTTCTGAAGCAAGCTTCCAAAGTCTCACCGGAATATCCGGTGGTAATCAGTAAGTTTTTGGAAAATGCTAAAGAAATTGAAATGGATGCTGTGGCACATCATGGAGAAATCGTGGCTCATGCAATTTCCGAGCACGTGGAAAATGCAGGTGTGCACTCCGGAGATGCAACTTTAGTATTACCACCACAACGAACCTATTTGGAAACTATCCGGCAAATTAGACGGGTTTCACAAAAAATTGCTTCTGCATTAAAAATCAACGGACCATTCAACATTCAGTTCATTGCCAAGCAGAACGAAGTGAAAGTGATTGAATGTAATCTCAGGGCATCCCGAAGCTTTCCGTTTGTTTCCAAAGTGTTGAAGCAAAATTTTATTGACGTTGCAACCAGGGCAATATTGGATGAACCTGTGCAACGGATTGAAAATTCGTTTTTCGAATTGGATTATGTGGGTGTAAAAGCACCTCAGTTTTCCTTTACTCGTCTGGATGGGGCGGATCCCACGCTGGGTGTGGAAATGGCATCCACCGGAGAAGTCGGATGTCTGGGGGATGATTTTGATGAAGCATTTTTAAAAGCACTCATTTCAGTGGGATTCAAATTCCCAATAAAAAATTTACTTTTATCCACCGGAACTATCGAATCCAAGGCGGAATTGCTGGAAAGTACCCGCTATTTCAGACAATTGGGAGTGAAATTTTACGCCACCGGGGGGACTGCAAAGTTTATGGAAGCGAATGGGATCCCGGCGGAATTGCTGCATTGGCCGCTGGATAAAAGACAACCTAACACGATTGATTACATCAAATCGAAGAAAATAGATCTAGTGATCAATCTCCCCAAAAATTATGAAGAAGAAGAACTCACCAATGATTATTTGATACGCCGCACCGCCGCCGATTATAATGTTCCACTCATAACTAACCGGCAATTTGCCATGAGAGTGTCGGAAGCCCTTTCCCGCAGACAAATATCCGATTTACAGATTAAATCCACTCGAGAATACCACGAACTGGATTGATAGTTTGCAATTGATAATCATATTGGGATTTCTATTAGGATCACCATCACGATTAATATACGGTAAAATCTCCGTTAATATTTGACAACTTCACTATGCGAGCTTAAACCATCGGAACAATCTGTTTAAAACGGCATATCTATTAAAAAACACAGGATGTTAAATATGAATAAAGATAAACACAGTGCGCCGCGCCGGACCGACCGCGCGAGCCATTCAAATATAGATTTAAATGAACAATTGAAAAATCTTCGTAAACCGTTGTCCGGCGATACCCGGGTTTCAAGTGCAATTGATCCGATGGTTCAAGAAGGAGAGTTGTATACAGAAATGCCGGAAGGGAAGCTGCAGTGCTATGCATGTGCTCACCGGTGTGTGATACGTCCCGGATTGCGTGGCATCTGCCAGGTGCGTTATAACGCGGATGGCAAACTATTTGTCCCATGGGGATATGTGGGCTCTTTACAGTGCGATCCCACCGAAAAGAAACCGTTTTATCATCTTTATCCGGGGTCCGATACTTTAACATTTGGAATGTTGGGATGCGACCTTCATTGTTCCTATTGTCAGAATTGGGATACTTCACAAACACTAAGGGATGCAAATGCAGGATACCCTCCTCAGGAAGTGAGTCCGGAACAACTTGTAATGTTAGCCCAAAATAATAGTGCAAAATGTGTTGCCAGTTCTTATAATGAGCCGCTTATCACATCTGAGTGGGCGGTGTCGGTATTTAGAAAGGCAAAAGAGGCTGGATTCACTTGCATGTTCATTTCAAACGGAAACGCCACCAAAGAAGTCTTGGAATATATTAAACCATTTACCGATGGTTACAAGATCGATCTTAAATCGATGAAGGATAAACGGTATCGGAAATTAGGCACTAAGCTGGAAAGTGTATTGGAAGGGATTCGTATAGTGCATCAAATGGGGTTTTGGATGGAGATTGTTACCCTGATTGTTCCCGGTTTCAATGATTCAGAAGAAGAATTGAGAGAGGCAGCGAGATTTCTAAAATCCGTTTCGCCAGATATTCCCTGGCATGTCACCGCGTTCCATACCGATTATAAAATGCAGGATAAAGACAACACCAGCGCAAATACCCTGATCCGAGCTGCAGAAATCGGTTATGGAGAGGGATTGAATTTTGTGTATGCGGGAAACTTACCCGGACGTGTAAAAGATTATGAACACACATATTGCCCTGGATGTAGTGCAATTTTAATTAAAAGATTTGGGTATGTTATCATGGATTACCGGATTAACGAGGACGGTTTATGTCCCGAGTGTGACACCCGGATTCCCGGAATTTGGCCAAAATCCCACACAGAGGTTCGGATGGGAGACGAAGACGACTTATTCATCCATATGCCGAGAATGGTTCGCTAAAGCCATGGTTCAATTTTATGCGATATATTTCTGTTCCCAATTTTCTCTTTATTAATCCCCTATTATTTTTACCCACACTCTTCTGCTTCTGGATCCGTCAAATTCACAAAAATAAATACCCTGCCAGGTGCCTAATTGCAATCTTCCGTCATCAATTATTACAGAAAGTGAAGGTCCCATAATGGAAGATTTAATATGGGCTGCAGAATTGCCTTCCATGTGATGATAACCGTCTTCAAAAGGGATTACCTTGTTAAGCTCCATCAGAATATCGCGGACCACGCTGGGATCTGCATTTTCATTGATTGTAACACCTGCTGTGGTATGCTGCACAAATATCTGACAAATTCCGGATTTTACGCCACTGTCTTTTACGGCATTTTGAATGTCTGAGGTAATATCAATAAATTCGGTTTTGGAATTAGTGCGAACGTTCAGTTTGGTAAACATGCTTAAGCTCCGGTGTTGATTTCTTGGTAATTTAATGACAGAATAATTTTTTCAGCAATCACTTATAACTCAAGTTTTGAGTTTCTTCTTTTTCGCCGCAGGAAAAAGAATATTATTCAGAATGAGCCGGTAACCGGGCGAATTTTTATGTAATTCAAGTTGAGTAGGGGGATCGCCAACCGCGTGTGTGTAATCCTCGGGATCGTGGCCGCCGTAAAATGTAAATGTCCCTTTTCCGATATTCCCATGGAGATATTTCACTTCATTGGTATTTTCCACTTCTCCCATAATTACAACCGACGGTTTAATCTTTTCCCGGTTGAACATGGTGGTTTGACCCATGAAACCTTTTACCGCATCCACGTGATTCTGGGTCAGCATAGTGGGTACCGGATCATATTTTGCCGAAAATGCAAATAGTGTAAAATAGTCGGTTTCCGGATCGCGTAAACGGGGTGCAAAGCTGGGTGGAATATCGATATCTGAAAATTCGTAAACATTAGGATCGGTGTATAGCTTATAATCCGTAAATGCCAATGTTTTTGAATAATTCAATTTTGCCTGCAGATTCGGATCGGGTGGAGTACCATCAAAAGGTACATCAACAATATCGACACCTTCAGCAGAAAGAGAAATGTCCAGAGCATCTGTAGCGGAACACATGGCAAAAAGAAAGCCGCCATCAACAGTATATTGTTTGATTTCCCGTGCCACTGCTTTTTTTTCTTCGGAAACGGAGGCATAGCCCAACTTTTTTGCCAACGCCTCGTTGGATTGAACCTCCTGAATATACCAGGGTGCATTCCGGTAGCTGGAATAGAATTTTCCGTATTGTCCGGTAAAATCCTCGTGATGCAAATGAAGCCAGTCATATTCATCCAACTTTCCGGCAAGTACCTCTTCATCGTACACTTTTTCATACTCTATTTCCGAATAGGCAAGTGCCAGCGTTACTGCATCGTCCCAGGGCTGGGTATTGGGAGGTGTATAAACCGCAATTTCCGGCGCTTTTTCCAATAAAATCCGTTCCATGTTTTCCTGTTCAATAGCCGCGTAAATCCGGTTGGCAGATGCGGCATCAATTTCTTCAGCTTTTACACCACGAATCAAACACTCCTGTTTTAATTCGGGAAAATTTTGCATCAGGAATGATCCGCCGCGATAGTTCAGAAGCCATTCCACATTTACGCCCCGCTTAAGCGTCCAGTAGGCAACGCCGTATGCTTTCAGATGATCGGTCTGATTCAGATCCATCGGAATCAGGATGTATTGTGCATGCAGTGTGAACACCAATAATAGAATAAAAAATAGACTTTTGCTAAAAATTTTCATGGCAATTCAAGTGATTTTTGGTTTCTCAGTAATTTCATTCGATCCCTGGCTTGTTGGGCAAACAAACTGTGGGGATAATTTTCCAATATTTGACGATAAGTTTCAAACGCCTCTTCCGGACGGGATAATTGATCCTCTAAAAGCGATGCCATCAGAAACAGATGCTGATCGGCATAATCCTTGATGCTGGAGTCTTGAATCGCTTTGGCACTGTAATTTAGTGCATTTGCATATTTCTCAAGATCGATTGAGAGCTGAGTAGTCTCCAGATAAACATCACTTTTTATAGCAGGTGGAATTGAATTCCTCTCCAGAAGTTCCGAAAAAGTTTTTATCGCTTCACTTTTTTTGCGCTGAAATATCTGGAAATCTGCTTCAGAGAGTTTTTTCAATATTTCGGGTTCAGATTGGGCCTGAGCAATGCGCATTTGTAATCCCAGGGCGTCATTCGTAACTTCGCTATTGATGCCTTCTATTTTAATTAATGAATCTAATACCGATTTTGCTTTATCCGGCTGTTGGGAGAAATAATATGTTCGGGCAGTTTGCAGTAATGCGGTGCCTTTGTGCTTTGCATGATTTACCTTTTGAAAAACAGAGAGCGCATTCTCTAAATCTCCTTTAATAAGCTGGCATTCACCGATTTTTAGCAATGCTCTCATCTTAAATGAAGCAGAAACTTTATCCTGTTGGAGTAAT
>CAZVKP010000288.1:0-5198 GCA_964627635.1 uncultured Calditrichaceae bacterium
CGCCATCCTCGGACTTACTGATGCCATCTGCTGTTCCGATCCAGATATTACCATTTTCTGCCATTGCCGAAAATCCCCGGTGATTCAAATTATCCAGAGAACTAAACGGTTTTCCGTCGGTGGTAATGACCTCCCAGGTTTCCCCCTGATCCATAGAGCGACGGATACCGCCACCGAAACTGGCGATCCACACCTGTGTGTCCAGAATGGCGATGTCGAATGTAACATTTTGCACATTGGTGGTGGTCGGTTTCATTCCTGCAGTAGTGTCCTCCCTGGCATCTTTTGGCTGGGGAATAAACACCCACTCCGTACTACCCGGCGGTAAAAATCGCAACCCGCCACCGGCAGATAAGGTTTCGTCATCCTGCACCGTGGTATCGAACGCAGTGGCAATCCAGACCGTTCCCTCCGGAGAAATCGCCAGGGCAGAAGTACCGCCTTTTCCGCCATAATCATTCGGGGTAAAATTTTCCCAACTCTCCCCCAAATCTCTGGTACGGCTAAGTCCGAAGCCGCTGCCGGCGTACAGAACCGAATCTGCCCATAACAGATCGGTGATACTATTCCCCACCAATCCGCCACGATCCGGCTGCCCGGATGGCAACTGATAATTCTGAATGACCTGTGTTTTTCCAGGGAAAATCGAGAAAATTAGAATTCCTATAATAAAAATCCATCTATGCTCTTTCATCATCAACTCTTATTTTAATATCACTATTTAACAATTATGCTATCCACTGCAACATCCGAAAATTGACCGACACGGTCTTCAGCCTTAAAAGTGAAAATATATGTACCCCGCTTATTGTTGGGATTTAATACAATAATCCTGGAAAAAACACCATCCCCCAAAACGTGATCCCCGGAATTTTTGGTATCTCCATCATCAAATATACCGATTGGATCACTCGGGTCACTCAAGGTGCCATCGGTTTCCCGAATTTGAGACGTGAATGTTGCTGATTTTATGTCCTCAAGTGACTGACTATCTTTGATTGATGCTCTCACGGTATCTATTTCAGAGCTACCAGGCGGCGGAAGAAACAGGGTGTCCGAAATTATAACGCTGGTAATTTGAGGTGGGGTGTTCTCCAGAAAAACTATTTTTTTCTCCTTATCGGATCGCCCGCCAGCCCGGTCTTCCGCAAAAAATGCCAGTTCGTATTCCCCTTCTCTGCCAACACTGTAACTTGAATCCACTTCCAACTCCAACACATTGTTATTTTCACCTGGATTGGGGACTGTATCCTGAAACATTACTGTACTTTTTCCCGGTCGAACACCTTCGATTAACACCCACTGTATATCCTCCAATCCATCTTCGTCATCCACTGTAAAAGATGCCTGCATTGGCGCCATACCGGCCGGAATGCTGTCCGGGAAACTGAAAGAGCTTAATTCCGGCATATTATTTTCAAAAATGGATAAGGCAGAAAACTCACTCTCCAGAACTTTCTCATCCTGAGAAACTGCTTCCACATATAATGAATATTCGCCTTCCTGAAGTCCCAATTGATCCGGTAGAATTTTTCGGCTATAAATATCGTCAAATGCAACTACATCCCCTGATTCCGGATGTTCCACCCCGCCATCGTCATATAAAGCCAATTTTTCCGCCACCTGCCCCAGATCATCCTGAAAAACAATGCTGACGGATTGAATGCCTTCGGCCCCATCCGGATGGGTCACTTTGGCTGTCACCATTACCGGATCATCAGATAAACTGCTTAATACGTCCGGCAACTGAAATTCCTGAATCTGAAATGAAAGTGGAGATTCTATCGTTACTGTTTCCTCTTCACAGGAAAAAAGGAAGAACAGAACTGCCAGTAAAATAAAATAATAATATATTTGTTTTTTCATGAATTGCTCCAAACTGTTACAAGTACACAAAAACCTCTAATGATGTTAATGTAAATTAAGTTCAAAATTCCCGCCCCATATTATAATTTTCTAAACACCAATGCCTGCCATTCATTTTTTTGCAATTTATCGATTACCTCTAAATATTCTGAAGTAGCCTTGATCATTTGTTTTTCATCGTCAATCAGAATGCCGGAAATAATTAACTTCCCGTTTGGTTTTAAATTATCCTTTAAAGCGGGCAATATTTCCATTAACACATTACGGTTAATGTTCGCTAAAAGTAAATCAAATTTCCGCCCGGAGACTGTATCTTTATTTCCGACTAAAAATTCTATCCCGCTAACGCCATTTAATTGTGCATTGTGATTCGCATTTTCTATGGCCTCACATTCGATATCAAACCCCACCACCTGTCCGGCTCCCAATTTCTTTGCCAAAATTGCCAATATTCCGGAGCCGGTTCCGGCATCCAGCACATCCACACCGGAAGATAAGTTATTCTGCAGCGCTTCGACCATGAGTTGAGTTGTTTCATGACCACCAGTCCCAAATGCCATCTGGGGGTCCACAATAACCAGCAATTCATTTTGAGACAAATGGGGCTTATCCCAGGGGGGAGCAACCCACACCCTTTTGCCAATTTTTATGGGGCGAAAATATTTTCGCCATTCCACATTCCAATCCTGGGTGGGCAGGTAGGTAGCAGCCACTTGTTCGGGTGAAAAATGTGGTTGTATCCGGGTAATGTGCTCTATTAAAGCTGAAAACTGCCCGGACTCAAATTCCTGCGGAAAATAGACAAACCAAATTTCATCCGAATATTCTTCGATTCCCAGTGCACCGGCTTGAAAAAAGAGTGACGACAAAAGATCGGTATCTAATTTTTTCAGTTCGAGCCGAATTTTTACATACTGTTTATTCATATCTATAATTAAAGCACTTTCACTTTATCTGATAGCTATATTTACCTTTATACCAAATTCAAAATAGGAATACTTTCCGGTTCGTTTGTTTTCACTGGAAGAATATTCAAAAAAAGTCGATCCGTTTACTTTTTGGCTAAACCGGTAAGTTACAGATGGTCTGAACTTAAAAGTGCTGTTTTTTGCCTGTTCTACAAATTCATCAGAGCTAGAATTGGGGCGTTTTGCAAAATTCAAATCACTGGTATGATTCATTGAAAAATTAAACTGCATCTCGTTTTTAAGCTTTTTATTTTTCAAAAAAGGCAATGGCAAACTAAAACCACCGGTTTTGGTAAATGAAAGCGTCATATCAAGACTGGATCGAACATTTTTCCGGTCAGAACCGCTAAAATCAAAATTAAAAGTACTGCTTTTAGTATATCGAATATTTCCGCCGATTCCCCAGACGGTGCGAACATTAATACCCAATAGCGGAGAATAGTTGTTGGAATATCCCCAGCCGGTTCTGGTCTTTCCTTCCTCATCATACTGAAGATTTTCGTTGAACTTTCCGTTTCGCGCATGTTCCAATTGAATACTTTTGGCATATTTGCTAAAAAAGAACCAATTCTCCACACCGGTCAGGCGAAGCTGCCAATCGGGTACGAATTCGTGCCAGGGTTTTTTATTCGCTTCCGGATCATCTCCCGAAAAAAAGTAGGTACTGGATACGGTTTCAGTTTTTCTTTGATTATTTTGATTCTCATTTTTGGCATAATTGTATTTTAAGGAAGTGGTGAGATTTTTGATAATATCAAAACTCATACTGGCAGATACATTTTCCCCATGCTGTATGGAAGGGAGAATTGTCTGCTTCTTAAAAGTGGTGTCTGTTCCCACGCCCGGATCGCTGTTAAATCCGAATTGATGTCCCAAATTTGGCATTCCGTCAATGTTAAAATGACTATAGTTATCCGTAATTCGATAATCCACGCTGATATTTTTCCAGGAGTCAAAAATTTTCCATAGCAGTATAGCAGGATTCGGCACTTTAGACAGGACACTCTCGCCTTGTTGAGCTTCCCCATCCTGTTGTTGGGATTGTTCCCCCTCCTCTTGCTTATCCTGCCGTTGACCTTCCTGCTCTTGTTCTTGTTCTTGTAAGAGTTCAGTCTCCGGGGATTTTTCATCCCGGGATTGTTTGGGTGAAGGTGGTTTTTCCTGTGTGCGATTGCCCCTGCGGGGGCCACCGGTACGGGGCGAATTAGATTGCTGTCTTCGTCGCTCCAGTTTTGCTTTTTCAGGATTATAGATTTTATTCGCCAAAACAGTGGGTTTCAAATTGACATTAAATTGCTTGGAGACTGCCAGCCGGCTGGACTTCTGATTTGTTTCGATATTTTGAAAATTATAGTTAAAAGATGCATTATATCTGAAGCTTTGACTCATCCAGTCGAAGAAATTCGGATTGTAACTCCCACTAAAGGTCTGATTCATTACCTTATCCACACCAAAATCAAATTTGGTAAAAATCGATTCCACCAGATCTGCCGCCCGATAACCTTTCAACTGTGCATCGGAACGATAATCCCGGGAAAAATTCAGGTTTAAACTGGGAAATAATTTATAACCCAAACTGATCTGTCTGGAAGCAGTGGTATTAATGGTTCTGGTCGACTCTGTCTCCAGACGCGCCTGCCTTACCGATTCATTATCGTTCACTGATAAACTCATACTCATGGAGGAGGGCGTATAGAAAATTTGCTGATTGGCAAGTTTTCGAACAATTGGTCCATTCCCCAGCCAACTAAACGGTTTAAATGAATTGTTACTCCCAAAAGGCACCTGAAGTTGGAGCCGTCCACTTATGGACTCCGAATCATTCAATAAATTTCTCGGATCACTGGAATGCCTTTCGTTCCAGTCCATGTCAAGGGTTAACATATCCACCGTATACTTTAGATACCAGGGAGCGCGGGGAGAGCTGTTTCGCCGAATTGTCGCCCCCAGCGACGTGTTCTCTGAAATTCGTGAATTTTTCTCGAGCTCGGGATTCAACTCATTAAAACCGAAAAATTGATTGAGCTTCTCTAAAAAACCGTCCGATTTGTAATTTGTAAGCTGGTCACTATTATAAAAATATTTGGGAATGTTTTTGGAGCGTACATACCCGCCGGAAATAGGAATACTAAACCCCCACGATGATGGCAGAAACTTGTCGAGTTTAACTCCGAACCGATAGTTTTGCTTTTCAGTGGTGTTTCCGCTCCCAAACTGATCTTCGATGCGCCGGAAATCTGAATCCACCACTTCCCATTGTGCTCTGAAGTTCGCTACATCTGCCAACCTCATATCAGTCATCAATCGCATGGCTGTACCTTTTGCTCGCTCTACATCAGTCACTCTTAATTCGTCCAGCCAAAT
>CAZVKP010000289.1:0-5197 GCA_964627635.1 uncultured Calditrichaceae bacterium
TTCTGTAAATAATTCCCCATCTGACCGCAGCACGCGATAATCTTCGACTTTTCCCTCCACACCCACTACAACCTCAATAATAACATCGCCCTCCTGCTCCGTCTTACGATAAATTCCCGGGTAGCTTGGCTTTACCCGGTGAAGGTACTGTCTTTCCCCGGAATCCAAAAATGCTTCTAATATCGGTGTATCAGATATTATTTGATTGTTTTTAGCATTTTCCACCTGCTCGCTGTCTTTATATACAAATACAGTTTCGGGTTTTGCCTGTATCATGGTTTCCTGTACAGAAGTATCATATCTTTGTTCAGATAGTTGAGATTCTTTAGCGGACAATTCTGAAACATCCGGTAGCGTATCATCGGAAGCAATGCTTGACGACATAGTGGTATCGGGTTTTGGGACCACTGGTTGCCCGGTGGCATCGGGAGTTCTTTCAGCAGAAGCAATTGATGGGATCCTTAGCCTTTGGACATCTCGCCTGAGAAAAATCGGCTCAAAGATCACCCTTCCATAGGCCGGATTCTTAAGGTTGTCATAAATTGAAAACCGTATTTCATTTGGCTCAGTGGTATTCCAAAAGTTATTTTGGGCATAGATATTATTGACAGAATGATTATAAACGTCGAAATCAAAATTGTTGTAAATCCGATTTTCCCCCTCGCTTTGCCTCTCCCCGGCAGTAATATGACCTAAATCAGGTTGTGACCGACTAAAACTTACCACACCAAACTTATTTTGTGTAATGGTACTTTTGGAAATTAGCGGAGAGGAAGCCAATTCGCAATTAATACCTGCAAAGCCATTTCCCACAATTACGCATTCATAAATTACGGGAGATGCCCTCACCTCGCAACTAATACCCGAATGATGATGAAATCGTATTTCACAATCAGAGATTTGGGGAGCGCTGCCATAACAGGTTATCCCTTTGTAAGCAAATTCAATAATACAATTCTCTAAAACAGAATTATTATAAAAATTTTTAATCACAATCCCATACCAATCGTTCATCTTAGGGTCTTCCCTTTCGGAAGTAAAAATAATTCGGCTTTGCTCACTGCTTGCCTTTGCCAAAAGGATTCCATTTACAATTAGCTCTGCCCGTTCTTTATCTTTTCCGGATTTTTGAACGTCAGTATGAGGTTTGAAAAATACCCGGCTCCCACTTTCGATGGATAATATAACACCTTGCGGAATGATCACATCCCCATTGATATATATATCTCCTATCCAGCGAGTATCTCTCAGAATAGTTCCAGAAAAATAATCTGCAGCCATTACATTAGAAGATATACACAAGAAAATGAATATAATTTTTATTCCAGAATTCATATTTACTAAAACAATAACTCCGCTTAATTATTCACTCAATTTGTTCAAAAAAGATAGTGAATAAAACATTTCGAAACAATGCATTTTAGAGGGAGGGAAAAGCAAAATTTGGGACAAGTATTATTTTAGAGTGGTGAAATAATAAAAACTTGCAAAATAAAATTATTGCGATCTTAATATTATAGGTATATAGGGCTTGAACATAAATTCGAACAAACTATATCTATAACTTATTTCATCAAATCTATCCAGTTATCCCATCTCCACAAACGAATCTATTTTCTCCAGCAGCTCATTTTCTTTGAACGGTTTAATGATAAATTCGTCCGCACCAAGATTCTTGGTGAGTTGATGAATATGCTTGCTCGCTCTACCGGTTAACACAATTATGGGCATCTCATCCCAGCGGGATTCAGAGCGAATTTGTTCAATTAATTCATACCCGGATAACTGCGGCATTTCCAAATCTGTGATGACCAAATCAAAAGCTTGTTGATTTATTTTTTCCAGTGCGTTGTAGCCATTCTTTGCCATTTCTACTGCAAACCCTTTCTGCGACAGAAGACCGGTTAAAAACTTGCGAATACTGAGTGAATCATCAACCACCAAAACAGATGGCTTCCGTCTTTCAATCACTTTCTTTTGCCGACGGCTTTTTGCTGCCACCAATTCTTCCTGTGGACGTTCCATTTCCGGTTTCATCAATACATCCGGTTTTAATGCCGCACCGGATTTTTTCATACGAATGGTTTCACGGACAATCTGCGGGACATCCAACACCAGAACTACTTTACCATCAGCCAAAATTGAACCGCCCGTAATGAACTGAACCCGCTGTAAACTTGGGCCCAAAGATTTAATCAAGATTTCTTCGCGATGAACAATTTTATCCACCAATAGGGCAACTTTGTGACCTTCATCCTGAACGATGATCACCGGATATTCTCCAACTACCGAGACCGGATGCCGTTTGGCTCCTTTAACTTGCAACAAATTTGCCATATATAAAACCGGTATATAACCGCCTCTTTGCCTCATGTAATAGGCATTATCTCGCAGATCAAGATCTTTAATACTAACATTTGTGGTTTCCTCAACCTGTAATAATGGGACGGCATACACATGGTCGGAGACTTCCACCAGCATGGCCTGAGTTACTGTTAATGAAATGGGTACTCTTATTAGAAATTGAGCTTGCTTTCCAGGTTCGGAAGTTATCCGGATATCCCCTTTAATTTTCTGAATCTGACTTTTTACCACATCCAAGCCGACCCCTCTGCCACTCAGTTCATTCGCACCTTCTGTAGTAGAAAATCCCGGATACGTTAAATATTCGAATATTTCCTGATTGGTTAAGTCCTCAGCCTGATCTGATTCCAGATACCCTAACTCGATGGCTCTCTTCTTCACTCCATCTACGTCGATGCCGGCTCCGTCATCCTGAATTTCAATATTAACAAAATTTCGTTCCTGAGAAGCGATAATTTTAATCAAGCCTTCTTCCGGTTTACCATTTTTCTTCCTTTCAGATGGCGATTCTATGCCATGGTCAATAGCATTTCTTAAAATATGAAGAAGGGGCTCATATAATTTTTCAATCAGTACCCGGTCAAGTTCGGTGTTTTCTCCTTCCATGTACAGCTTCACTTGTTTCTCATGTTTCCGAGCGAGATCACGCAAAGGACGTTGAAACCGCTGGAAAAGAATGGCGATGGGCACCATTCGGGCTTCCATAATCTCTTCATGAATTTGAGTGCTCAGTCGGGTAATTTTATGCACCTGCTCTTCATAAAGCTTTCCGGATTCTTTAAAACCCTGTAACACTTGTTTAAAATTATCAAAGAATATATTCAGATTATGGATTGCTCGTTGAATATTCTCAATTTGCTTCTTTTGAGATTCTTCAACCGAGGGAAGATTTTCCACATAAGGCTTAATCAATTCCTCAATCCGCCGTTCTTCACTCATTATAGTATCTAAATACCACAATATATTTTGAAGATTTTTACTTTCCATATCCAGGCGGGGTAAATAATTTTTAAACTTATCTAATTGAGTTTTAAACTGGGTATGGTTTATCACTAATTCCGCTGCTTCATTTAACATATTGTCCATTTGATCCACATGCAAGCGCACATAAGCATCACGTGGTTTTTGTTCTTCGGTATCAATTTCTTCTGTAACCGAAAAATATTCCTTTTCATCCTCCGGCGGAGGTGGGGGGGCTTTCTCTGCTTTTTCTTTTTCCGAAGGCTCTTCCATCTTTTCCTCTGAGATTCTCGGAAAAAGTTCTTTTTGGTAAGATTGGAGACGCGCGACAACTTCTTCGTAATTTTTCACTTTATCTTTCATACCATTGGCAATTGAATCGACAATAAACTCCATCTCATCCATGACTTCGAACATCAAATCGAAAGCATTTTGTGGAATTCCTTCGCTTTTTTCACGGAACTTCTCAATTAAATCCTCACTCAGGTGAGCCAATTTTTCCACTCTGTCCAGATACACCATTCCTGCTGATCCTTTTAAAGTATGAAGGCTGCGCATGAGATGATAACTTAATTCATCATTATCAGGGCTCTTTTCCATTTTCATCAGCAAGAAATTTATGTCTTCCAGATATTCTCGAGCTTCCTGTATAAATGCCTGCATTACCGGCGTGGAAGGTTCTAATACCTTTTGTAATTCATCGGTAGATTGTTGTTTCTCTTTGGCTTCTTCCTTCTTATCTGTTACCTGGTATGCTTGTGTCAATTCATTGAGAATTTGGGAAACTGCCTGTTTGGTTTCATCATAATCTTTTTGCGATACTTCCCCAGTCTCGGTTAAATCCCTCACAACCTGAACGGCTTTCCTTAAGGTTGGAATAGTCTGCCCCCAATTATCGGGTTCCTGTTTGTTAACTATTTCCACCACTCGCTCGAGATCATCAAACAAAGCCCCTACTTCTACAAAACCAAGCATTTTTGCGGCAGCCCTTACTTCATGCACTGCCTGATCCATTGATTGGAGCGTCTTCTTGTCATGGGTAAATTTTTCGATTAAAGTAAAATCTTCTTCAATTGTTTTCAAATTATTCAAGGCTTCGTTGCGAAAAATATCCAACAGTTCAGGATCTTTTTCACTTAATCTTAAAGTAGAGATTCCTTCGGCCTCTTCAGCTTCGGTATGTTCCTCTTCCCTTGAAATTTTTTCAATTACTTCTTCGGCAGACTCTTCAGGGGCAACATCTTCGGGTATTTCTTCCTTCTCTTTGCGTAGGGTATTTTGCTCTATATAATCATTTATCGAGTTTAGAATTTTTTGATCTTCTATCGCTTCATCATCCAGTTTTTGAGACATCGAAAGCGAGGCATTCCTAAAGAGAGGTACAAAGTTTTCTGTTAAAGCCAACTGGTTTTCCAAAATCAGATCCACTGCATTTTCCAGTGGACGCGCTAAATCCGCAATTTCATTCTGATTGAGCATTTGAGCAGAACCTTTAAGCGTATGGATCACATTTCCTAATTTTCTCAACGCATCGTTATCTTCTATATTACCCTCTAATTTGGACAAATATTTTTCCATTTGTTCCAGATATTTCTGCGCTTCACTCTTAAAAACACTGGTCAACTCTTCATCAATATAAGTTTCACGACCTTCTGAAAATTCTTCTTCAACTTCTTCCTTTTTTTGTTGCTCTTCTTGTTTTTCCGGTTCCTCAGGCTGCGTTGAAATCAATATTTCAAATTGCTGAATTATATTGTCCGTCGGCAAAGTATCGGGAAGTTTATGAATCCGATCAATTAAGATATCGAGTTTTTCTGAAAAGGATTGTCTAAAATCTTGCGGCTGGTTTTCTGCAGCTTCTAAAAACAAATCA
>CAZVKP010000290.1:0-5168 GCA_964627635.1 uncultured Calditrichaceae bacterium
GCGACCACCGAGATCTACACTCTTTCCCTACACGACGCTCTTCCGATCTCAAAGTAGTTTCGTTGAATACCGGTTTTTCAAAACCTTATGGCAACTATCCGTATGGAGATTACAAAACCAACCAAAATAAATTACTCTTTCCAATCACGCATGACGATTCTCGTTTACCGCGCAAAGAACGGATTCATGGAATTCTAATTGCCAATCAGGCAACTGCAATTCGTTTTAATCAATTTACTGATAATTTTACTGTATTAAATATTAATTTTAATGGTGAACCCCTGGTGGTGGTGGGCAGCCGGGCAAAAAATTTTATTGTGTCATTTTTCCGGCGATTACCTGATGGAACGCTTCTGGATTTTCAAGCTGTGAATGAAGGAGGACAGGCAATTTTTAAAGATGATCAGGGGAATACCTGGGATATTTTTGGAAATGCCATTTCAGGTCCCAGGGCCGGAGAACAATTAAATCACACCAGATCGTTCATTACATTTTGGTTTGCCTGGGGTGCTTTTTATCCAAATACGGATATCTATGGAAAATAATTTAGCGTTTAAATTTAAATTAAGGTCAAAAATTCAGGAGATTTATATGTTTTAGGGATTGTTACTCCATTTTAAAGAGGAGTTGCATTATGTTAATGTCAAAAGATTTTAGAAATAGTGAGTTGGCAGAGGTTGTTTTTTGCTCGAGACCGTGGATTTTAGGTCAAAGAGAAAATAGAAAATCAGAGTTTGAGATTTTTCTTGGTAGATATGGTTACAATGTTTTAGAGAGATTTGTCTCGCCTGTAACAAATAATCGCATCCCTGTAATTGCATTCAATTTGGATTTAAATGTCATTTTTTACAATTCGTCTGCGAAAGCCGATTTTCAGGTTGAGAACGGTAGTATGATGAATACTTCATTAGATGATATAATAGAGATAATAGATGGTCCCGTCAGTGAGGAAAATATTTCCCACTGGAAACAGATGATAAGAGCCGGCGTTTTAACCGGCTTTCGTATAAAAAGATGGGTCATGTTGAGGACTGGTCTGCAGTTTCAACTTGCTTTTGAAGGTTCCCCCCTACTTAATAACCGAGGCGATTTGATTGGCGGTGCATTTTATTATACAATTCTAAGTAAATAATTTTATTGACAATAAAACAGATCATTTTAAATTTCAAAAGTGTTAATAATATAAGTAATACAATTTCAACTGACTATATTATCGGAACCGTTATTTTTCAATTAACATATCTCATTAAATTTTCTGGAGATAGAATTTGAATTTTCTGTCTGTTGTATGATATAACACCATCTGATTTCAGTTCCGCCAAATATACGCTGGCAGTTTCTCTGGTACTTCCAACCAATTTTGCCACATCCTGATGTGTGAGTGGAATATTAATAAAACCATTTTTCTCATTTCCGGATTTTTTGAAAAGCATTAATAACTGTTGTGCAATTCGTGCTTTAACATCCTTAAAAACAAAATTTTGCAATTTATTCTCAAGTGCATTGATTTTTACACTTAATATTTTTATCAATTTGTAGCTGAGTAAAGGATATTTTTCCAAAAAGTGTTCAAACACATTTTTTTGAATGACTGCCAAAACCGTATTATCAAGCGTCCTGGCATAGCCGTTGGAAAAACCCAGACCTAATGCAGGACCAAACAGATCTCCTGAGCCTAATATATCGTGAGTTAATTCCCTGCCCTCTTCGTCCAGATAACCAATTTCTATATTTCCTTTTTTGATGAAATAGATATTTTGTGAGCCTTCCGGTGCCATGTAAATATAGGATTTCTTTTTGAATTGCTGAATCACCGAATTTTTATCTAAAATTTCCAATTCTTCCTGTCGTAGCGACTTGAAAACCGGAAATTCCCATTGATTAATCTTGTGAAGCGATTGACCTTTGGTACTATTTTCACCTAATTGTGAAGAATAACTGCTTTGTAAATATTCGCTTCTGGGTTTCCGATCTTTTACAACTACTGATGTGTTCGATTGCATGATACGACCTCCTTTTGTAATGCTTCTAATTTTTCTAAAGATCTATTATTGATTGTATCTTCATTGTCATTTCATATTTGGGAACAGCACCAATTATGTGATCAATTACTTTTCCATCTTTAAAAAATAGCAAAGTTGGCAATTCGTGAATGCCAAAAGTTTGCTTGCTTTGAGGATTTTCTTCTACGTCCAATTTTCCGATTTTCAAAATTCCGTTATACTCTTTTGCGAGCTCTTCTAAGAGGGGTGCAATAATATGACAAGTACCACACCAATCCGCTCCGAATTCCACTAAAAAAGGTATTTTACTGCTTAGAACTTTTTGATCAAAATTATCGTCCGTGAGTTTTATATTGTAATCACCTTCGGTCATTTCACTGTTCCTAATTTTGTAGTGCGCATCGGACAACCCGACCCATATGGAATGGGCCGGGATTGTTCCATACTGATTCAAATTCATTTTTATGCCTTATTACCCTTAATGAGAAAAAACAAGGAAATTAAAACCAGCGTTACCTGAAACTCTATTCCCCCCATCGGATGAGTTTCACTGGCAGTAAATGCCCAACGCCCCCAGTGCACCATAAAGATGGCTCCCAACATCACCGGCAGAATTAAAACCGCACCAATTCGGGTGACAGTGTCATTAATAAATCCGCCTAATAAAGTGAGAGCGCCACCGCCGGTTTCAGCCAGAGCAACTAACAGCAGAACAATTACCGGCAAGCCCATCATTTCGGCCATTCCGGAGAGACTTGGGAATTTGGTTAGCCCGTGAAATAAAAAAACACTGGCAATTGATATTCTTAACAGCCAATGGGCGTATGGGGATAAATCATCTAAAAACTTCATAACAACATCCTTTCTATTTATGTTCAACGAAATATAAATCAAAGGACGTGCCAATATAAAAACAGCTATTCCAAAAATTTCTTAAATAACTGTTATTTAATCAATTAAGTGGCTATTCTAAACAGAAGGAGAGAAGTATAGTGAGATATAATATTTATGATATATCAAGAATTTATGATATATCATAAAATAATTTACTGTTTTATGCCTAATCTTTTCATTCGGGAAACTAAGGTGGGTGGTTTTATCCCTAAAATTTGAGCTGCCCCGTTCTTTCCACTCACTTTTCCATTGGTCATCTCCAGGGCTTCCAGAATATGTGCTTTTTCGATCTCTTCCAAAGTTGAAAAGTGTCCTTTTTCCCCAGCGTTATTTTGTTTTGGTATCCAATCGCCAAGATCCAACTTATTGCCCTGGCTAATAATAATACCTCGTTCAATCACATTTTCAAGCTCTCTTACATTACCCGGCCAATGATAAGAGAGTAGCCGATCCATGATTTTTTGAGGAATGGTTTCAATTTTCTTTCCGGTTCGGGCACCATGCTTTTGGATAAAATGTTTTACCAGTGTGGGAATATCATCTTTCCGTTTTCTTAGCGGAGGGATCTCGATAGGGAATACATTTAAGCGGTAATAAAGATCTTCCCGAAAGTGATTTTCTTGTATTTCTGTTTCAAGATTGCGATTTGTGGCTGCGATAACCCGGACATCCACTTTGATGGTTGTGGGATTTCCCAGTCTTTCGAATTCCCCTTCTTGCAGAACTCTTAAAAGTTTGGCCTGTAGTTCCAAGGGCAGATCTCCAATCTCATCCAGAAAAAGGGTGCCGCCATCAGCTATTTCGAATCGTCCAATTTTGCGGGCAAGAGCTCCGGTAAAAGCGCCTTTTTCATGACCAAATAATTCACTTTCGATAAGAGTGGAGGGAAGCGCAGCACAATTTACTTTGACTAACGGACGTTCACGCCGTGAACTAATGTTGTGGACTGCTCTGGCAAATAACTCTTTGCCGGTACCGGTTTCTCCGAGAATCAACACGGTAGAATCTGTGGACGCCACTTGCTCCACTTTCCTCAGTACTTTTTTCAGCGCATCACTTCCGGTGATAATCTCCTGAAAATTATGTTCCAGTTTAATTTCTTGTTTCAGATAAATATTTTCTGCCTGTAATCTATTTTTAAGACGTTCCACTTCTTCCAGCGCCTGCTGCAAAGAGCGGTTGGTTTGTAGCAGTTCCTCAGTGCGTTCTGCAACCCTGTCTTCTAATTCTTCATTAGCCTTTTTGAGGGCTTGTTCTGCCGCTTTTCTTTTTGTGATATCCCGAATTAATGCGATGATGAGGGTTTTTCCATCCATCTCAATTACAGAAGCAGAAATTTCAGACGGTATGTAATTACCGGATTTCGTCAAACAGGAAAGTTCATTTGTCCATCCGTTTCCATTTTCAATAACTTTCCTCGAAAACGTCATCAACTCCGGCAAGTCTTTGGGATGAATATCTGAAATAGACATCTGTAAAAGCTCTTCTCGGGAAAAGCCTAAAATATTACAAGCGGTGGGATTCACATCGTAGATATTGTCTTCGTCTGGATTAATAATGAAAATGGCATCATTTGAATACTGAAATATTTTTTGAAACTGTTCATCATTTTTCTGAATTGTGTTGTTATCAGAATTTTTTTTGGTTTTACTCGAGGACATCAATTTCTCCTCTTGCTTTTGCTTATTGATAGGAGAATATTATAATTTATTGAAATTGATAATATGCAATATAAATAAATTAAAGACAAACAGAATTTACTGAAAACAAATTTTAGAGTTTTTTTAACTGTTTGGTAACCAATAAGTTTTTAAAATAGCCATTGTATATTCAATTGTTTTAACAAATTAATTAAGTATTGGTTAAGTTTACAGAATAAAAGAAAAAGACATTCAAATCGAATAAATATCTGCTTATTAGAATTAAAGCACATCGTGAAAGAAAAAAATGCCCACGCCTAAGCGTGGGCAGTATATATATTCTCAGGAAGAGTTCCTAAGAAAAGGCCATATGATGTTACGTAAGGGTAATATAATAGTTTCATTTTTTTTGCTTAAACTGGTTAATATTTTGGTACTATTGTTTCTTTGCTATTAAATGTTGAAATATTGAGATATAATTCATCCTGTGAGTTAGGATTTTTTGCCTACATAAAAATTGAATTGTGATTTTCAGCGGTCATTGACATTTTTTATCAACTGCTTGAAATGATTGCCTTTTCCCTTGCTTCTCCTTTCAATCATAGATAAATTTTTCCCGATTCTTCTGTGA
>CAZVKP010000291.1:0-5168 GCA_964627635.1 uncultured Calditrichaceae bacterium
CAGTTTAAACTCATCCGAGCGGGCGCCGTAGGAATATGTTAAATTTCCCGATAATGTCGGAAGGTGGTTAGAAAACTCTACGGCAACTCGTTTTTCCTGCAATTTCTTTTCTAAAAGCAGTGCATTATAATCCGGTCGTTGCTCAAATACCCGCTCATAGCTCAGTGAATCCGGCATCGCCGGAAATTTTTCCAACGTTCCCGACAGCGACACTTCTTCCCGCAAGGGGATATCCACCAGTGCCTTTAGATTGTTAAGCGCAATTTCATAATTTTTTCGAGCTTGCATGGTTTCGGGGATGCGGTTTTGCCAGCGGGATTCTGCCTGGAGAAGTTCGAACTCGGAGACAATTCCACTCTCGAACTTAGTTTTGATATTATTATAATTATCTTCTGCACTATTTTCGGATTGTTTGGTGACCCGCCAGATTTCTTGTAGTAAAAGTGCTTGATAAAACGCTTTCTTCACCCTGGTCATAACGGATTGCCACTGCGAGTCAAACTGATTGTTGGTCAATTTTTTAAAATAACCGGCTGCTGTAATTGAATTCCCAATTTTGCCAAAGCTGTATATGGTTTGATTCAAGGTAGCATTGAGTTGGTATTCATTGGTAAAGGATGATTTAAAGCTTTGCGTTCTCTGATTACCGGCACTGTCCGTCACAGTAAAATAAAAAATGTTTTCCAAAAAATTCCGGTTGTAATTTAAACCCACATTCACCTTTGGTAGTGCCGTAGAAATTGCTTCCTTCATTCGGGCGGATGCCAGATCCAGATCGGCACGCGCAATTTTAATTTCCTTATTATTTTCTTCTGCCAATTGTAATATGGCTTTTAAATCGTATTCCTTTGCGGATAACAAACCACATAACATAATCAAAATAAGTAAGCTTAATAACTGTTTAGATTGCATAGTGTTAACTCCTTTTGATCCCGTGTAAGATGATATCTATTACCTGTTCTATTACCTGGTCCCGGTAGGATTCTTCTTCTTGCAGCATCCAATCCAGGGAAATGAAGCTGGTCATATAAGCGAGCGCATTCAGGGTAATTTCCTGGTTTTCAATTTTCAAATTTCTATTTTTTTTAGCCGCCTCTAAAATGGGACGCATCTTGTCTACAACCATTTCCCGAATTGCATCGATAATAGGTTTTCCATGTGGTGAATTTTGACAAACGATTTCCGGAACCGCTTCCATTTCCCTGGCATATTTTTTTAAATCTTGGTATAAAATTCGGTAAAACTGGGCAATTTTTTGTTGAGCAGATAATTCAGGATTTAAGTTGGTTTCCACTTTATCCATGAAAACTTTGGCTTCATTGATTACAATTTCATTAAAGATTTGCTCTTTTCCGGAATAGTAATAATAAAGTGTGGGTTTGGCTATACCGGATTGCCGTGCAATATCTTCCATGGATGTTTTACTAAAGCCGAATCGAAAAAACAAAGATTTTGCAGATTCTTTGATTTGATCTTTCTTAACGTCTGTTTGTTCCATTTCAATCCTTTATTTAAATGGTTTAATGATATATAATTTCGACTATTTATATAATCAGTCGAAAATTTGAAGTTCATTAGACGACAGGATTGAATAAAAGTTGCAAGTAATTCTGAAAAAAATATTATAATTGAGTAAAATCTCTAAATATTAAAAACCCATAATTTTATTTATCCATTGCTACAATTGGATTAAGATTGTATAAATGTTATTTTAAAACTACATTTCATTAAAAAGGAGAGTTTGGAGATAAAAATTAAAGTAATTATGTTATTTGCTCAGCATATTGTATTAAAATTAAATAAATTGTATGAGATGGTGATCGCAATTATACCTCATCCCCTTCCCCCTCACACGGTGACCACCATTTGGCATCCCCCTTCCCCTTCTCCAACATGGAGATGGGGAAGGGGGTGCAGCAATTTTCAGACTAATCAGCATACCTATCTGGGGGATGGGGTTGAGGTTCATTTCAAATAAATAATGTATATTTATTAAGCAAGCTGTTCTAATGACATAATGATAAAAATTAAAAATGCGTTACCAATTTCATGGGGATTCTGGCTGGGAATTCTTATATTTATTGCGGTTCTGTTATTTCCGTTTCCAGCCGATTTTCCGGTAGTTCAGCAAAAGATGTTGGCAGTGGTCCTGCTCATGGGCGTGTGGTGGATGAGCGAGGCGCTTCCACTTGCCGTCACAGCTCTCTTACCCTTAGTTTTGTATCCCGTTTTGGGAATCATGAAAACCGGTGGTGTTTCTCCAAACTATACCCACCACTTGGTCTTTCTTTTTATGGGCGGATTCATCATCGCCCAGGCACTGCAGGAATGGGAACTGCACCGCCGCTTTGCGCTTTTTACCATTGCAATTTTGGGGACAAATCCACGCCGGGTGATACTGGCATTCATGCTCGCAACCGCTGTTTTGTCGATGTGGATCAGCAACACTGCTACCGCCATTATGATGCTACCAATCGGTATGGCGGTTATCCGGCAAATTCAGGGAAGGGAAGAGGATGAGGGACCGGTATACAGTCCTTTCGGGATGATTTTAATGCTTGGAATAGCATACAGCGCCAGTATCGGGGGTTTAGCCACACTGATCGGTACACCGCCTAATGTGGTATTTTCCGGAATTTATGGTAAATATTTTCCGGATATGGCGGAGATTACCTTTGCCGGATGGATGGGGATGGTCTTACCGCTATCGGTTATACTTTTTGTCGTATTATGGTTTTATCTGGGACGGGTGGTTTTGAAACGCAGAGATCTGCCGAAACTCCAGCAAAAGCAGATGTTTGTTGAGAAATACCGGGAATTGGGCAGGATGAACGGTTATCAACGAACTGTTCTCATTATCTTTATCATTACGGCAGTGCTGTGGTTGAGCCGGGCAGATATTGAACTGGGATTTGTCACTATACCTGGCTGGCCGAAATTACTGGGACTTGAAAAATTTATCCAGGATAGCACCATTGCCATTGGTATGGCGTTACTTCTCTTTATTATTCCGGTAAAAGACCGGACAGATCGCAAGGCGCTGCTGAACTGGAAAAGTATTCTAAAGCTGCCCTGGGATATTCTGCTCCTGTTTGGTGGGGGCTTTGCTTTAGCCGAAGGAATTCAATCCACCGGTTTGGCAGATTTCCTGGGGAAACAACTGCAATTTCTTGGAAATTTGCCACCATTGTTAATGCTATTTGTTCTGGCGATTTGCCTTTCCTTTTTAACGGAATTTACCTCCAATACCGCAGTTGCCACCACCATGCTGCCCATTCTTGCCGCCCTTTCCATCGATCTGAATATGAATCCGTTGATCATCATGCTGCCCGCCACGGTGGCTACCTCCTGTGCTTTTATGCTGCCGGTTGCGACGCCGCCCAACGCCATTGTGTTCGGTTCACGTTACATTCCCATCAGAAAAATGGTAAAAATTGGCGTATTCCTGAACATTGCCACAGCGGCTGTAATGAGCGTATATTTTTATCTGATATTCTGAATTTCAACGGATTGGAAATTTTATCATTTAAATCATTGCCGTCCAATGATTAACGGTAACTCAAAGGTCATTGGTTAATTATTACAGGTTTTGTAAAAAGATTAACCTGAGGAAATTTTTTCTTGCAAATGTATTCCTGATTTTTTATCTTTTTTCAAACAAGATAACAAAAGCCAGGGGATATTGGCTTAAAACATATATTTTAGTTTGCATTCATGAATAATGATGAACAGAGTTGGAGACGGATACGAACCTTCCGATTTGAATTGAATCTGCGAACGGCAC
This sequence comes from uncultured Calditrichaceae bacterium, assembly GCA_964627635.1. Classification (GTDB taxonomy): domain Bacteria; phylum Calditrichota; class Calditrichia; order RBG-13-44-9; family RBG-13-44-9; genus CAZVKP01. The sequence continues at coordinate 3,785 of CAZVKP010000291.1, forward strand.
CTGGAGATTTACCGGCAACAATTGTATTTAACTGAATTTTTTATATAAGATAGTTGCTGTTTTAAGCTAACAGGTTGAATGAACGACTGTGTCGGTTAGCCCTTCAAAAAATTTAAACCACATGTTGTCTGGCGTTCGCAGTGCAATCCGAATCAGGCACTACAGTTACCGCACCGTCTCGCTGGAGCCGGGCGATGAGAACCAAACGAAAGTTACAGCCAGGCGACCCCGGAACCAAGAAGCTATTGGCAAAATATGGCGAGAGATTGGTTTGTGTTAGATACCGTTATGATAGGGCAAAGAGCAAGAAGATAAAAACAGTGGAATTAATAGAGGAAGAAAGTGTTTGGAAGTCTGATGAAAACCGCATTCCGGCAAACAAGATTGTGAAAGTGAAAGTGGCATATGGAGAAATTGAGATAGGTAAAATGGTCCGAAGGGTGGGTGGAAAGTGGAACCGTGAAGAGAAGGTATGGGAAGTGCCCTACGTTCATGTGGTCAATCTTGGCTTGCAGAGTCGTGTAAAGGGACGATAGAAATGTATATTATTAGACAAAAATCATTTGGGAAACCGCCTTGAAAAATGGTTAATAATAGACATTTTGGGAAAAACTTTCTAATAATAAACATTTCTGTCTAATATAAGACATCAAAAAACAAATAAACTTTGCAGCTAATTATAATGTTATACGCTAAATAAAATATGATCATCCATAATCTCATTTCTATCGTTATAACCCTACTCTAAAAGCTGAATGGTGCAGTAATTACTTGCAACAATGAATCGGCTTTACTAAAATACGATGTGTATGAGGTGAAAAGAGAAGGACAAGATATTCGAGTGCGAAGAGATCATAAATGAAAATATCCAATGCAGATCGAGCAGTTGTTGATATTGTAAAATTACGGGATTATTGTTTAAATAAGCAGCATCCACGAGGTAAACATAAAGCTCGTTTATTTGAGAATATCTTGGGATTAACCGATAAGGATACGGAAGAATTACAGGATACACTTTTAGAAATTGTTAAAACACCTAACGCAGTAGAAGGTAAGCACAATCAATATGGGAAACGCTATATAATAGATTTTATCATGACGAGATTAAACAAACAAGCAACGGTTAGAAGCACCTGGATAATCCGAGGTGATGAAGATTTTCCACGTTTGACAAGTTGCTATGTATTGAAGAAATAATGGGAGTCAATAAAGATGAATAACTCAATTCAATTACTTGATGTTGTGGCATTAACTGAAAATTTGCCTCAACAAAAATTACATCGGGGACAGGTTGGTACTGTAGTCGAAATACTCGCTCCGGATGTGTTCGAAGTTGAGTTTAGTGATGATGAAGGACAGACTTATGCAATGTTAGCTTTACGTA
>CAZVKP010000292.1:0-5158 GCA_964627635.1 uncultured Calditrichaceae bacterium
CTAATGGTTAAAATTAAAAGCTTAAAATTTCTAAAAAAATCAAAAAAAGAGTATTATTGCACAGACATATAGATTCAATTTGCGTTACCCAAGATAGCAAACAACCTGCTGTTATTCGGTGAGAATTATACTTTAAATAACTTAGAGAGAATTCGTCGGCTTCAAGTAACCATCTTTGATTATTAGTACGGAATACAATATTTTATTTTAGAATTGCAAATTAAATTTTTTCTTTTAAATTTTTAACCTAATAAGATTAAAAAGAAAGGTATTGACATAATTAGTATTTTGTTACAGATTATCTTCTTTTTTCAGATGCCGAGGTACAATGGCTTACTCGCAAAATTCAGGCTTTGAAGCAGTTTTAATAAATTAAGGTGAATCATGAAAAGCTTTGGTTGTCTCATTCTTTTAATTCTCATTAATATATCCGTTGTTTTTTGCCAAAATCCTGAACACAAATCGCTTCCTAAATTTTTAAAACCGGCAGTTGATGATAATTCTAAATTTACATCGGTGGGTAACATAGGCATTACCATTACAAATTATGGCGTTATTGGTGATGGATTTAGAGAACAATCCCCAACAGATCAACCTTCCTGCATATTTCCGAGAGGATCCGGAATTGAACACTTGTTTGCCGGAGGATTGTGGGTTGGTGCCAATACTCCCACCGGTATTCGGGTAACCACCGGCGCTTTTAACACTGCCAGTTTAGGAGCCGGCGCATCGTCCAATTTCGAATATACCAATACTGCCGAACTTTCGGATTTGGTTAGTGAAAGATCCTCTATCCCTGATAATAAATTCTTTTCCACGGAAGCAGTTAGTCATCAGGACTTTATCGCAGATTTTTCTGACACCAATGTGTTCGTTCCGGGAACCAGTATTCCCATTCCCAATCATCAACCGATTGGCATCGGAGTCCATTTAGAAACCTATGCCTGGAATTTCCCATTTGCAGATGCTTTTGTTATCTTTAATTATGAAATCACCAACGTTGTGGAAGATACTCTCAAAGATGTATATGTTGGCTTATGGGCAGATCTGGTGGTGAGAAATACCAATATACTTCCGCCCCGTGTGGGGGCTCCCTTTTATCAGGATGTGGGGGTGGGATTTGTTGAAAATGACTCCGTCGATATGATCTATGCTTTTGAGTACGGTGAAAGCAATTATACCCAGGCAGACAGTTATGTTTCGATTGCTTACTTAGGAGCGGAACCACAGAGTAATGATAATACATATAATTTTGAAGCCACTTACAACTGGTGGTTATTCAGTGGTGGTATTGAGGACTGGGAACGTGCCCCTGCAGATGAGGGAAGCCGGTATCAAAGAATGCAGGAGTCAATATCCGATTTAAACTTTAATACCCTCCGGGGCAACTTACCAGGAAATTATATGAATCTTATATCCACGGGTCCCTTCGAGGAAATTGCACCGGATTCCACAATCAATGTGGTTTTTGCAATTACCTGTGGTAAAAAATCCGGCACCCGACCTCCGCGCCAGGATGATGAATTAGCTCGACGGAATTTGAATACCAATGTCTCCTGGGCATATAAGGCATACCACGGAGAAGACAGTAACCGGAATGGTATATTGGATTATGCCGGAACCGATTCCACAGAAGATGTAAACGGTAACGGCACATTAGACCGTTATGTGCTTCCCACACCCCCCGCGGTTCCCAGAATGAAGGTTTTACCCGGTAATGGAAAGGTTTCGATTTTATGGGACAAGTCGGCCGAAGGATCCATCGATTTGATATCCAAATTGAGAGATTTTGAAGGATACCGGGTGTATCGTTCATTTATTGGCAATGATATTTCATCGTCCGGTGTGTTGAGTAGTATGCAGAAAATCCGGGAGTTTGATTTGCGAGATGGATTGTTTTATGATACCGGTTTGGAAGAAATTGAAATGGATGAACCGATAATCGAAGTGGGGAAAGATCCGCAGACCGGGTTGATTGATACTATTGAATATTATTATAAAATTGAGGTGGACAACCTCCATAATGGATGGCAATACGCCTTTGCGGTATCTTCATTCGATAGTGGTGATGCATCTCTTGAATTACCCAGTTTAGAAAGTAGTAAATTAACCAATGCAGTGATTGTCTCTCCCGGCACCCCTGCCAATCCGCCACAGGAAGAACGGGAAATTGGCGTCTATCCGAATCCTTATCGTGTGAATGCATTATGGGATGGCAGTTTTGAGAGAGAACGTAAACTCTTTTTCTATAATTTACCCAAAAACAGCGAAGTTCGGATTTATACACTTGCGGGAGATTTTGTTGATAGTTTTATACACCATGGCGAAAGTTATCGCGGTGAAGGAATTCAGTGGTACGAAAAATTTGCTGAGGGAAACACAATCTTTCCCGGTGGCGAGCACGCCTGGGATTTGGTGAGCCGGATGGATCAGGCATTGGCAACCGGACTCTATTTGTTTACGGTAAAAGATCTGGATTCCGGTGATGTTCATAAAGGTAAGTTTGTCATCATTAAATAATTTGACGAAAGGGGTGGTGGCTGGAAAACAATCGGAAGTATCTTTTGTCTTCCCGATATAAAGTCGGGGAATTTCACATTAACCATAAAACGAGGAGGTCATTATGAAGAGTAGGTTTACGATAATCACTCTACTCAGTATTGCTTTGCTTTTATTCTTTTCAAATGCGGTTTTTTCTCAGGCAGAGTACGATACGCTATCAATTAAAGAGCTTCAGTATGTGCCAAATCCTGGGGAGCCGGATAACAGTCTATCGCCATTTAACGGAGATACGGTTGTCGTTGGAGGTTTGGTCATGCACGGACCGAGAGATTTGTGGGTTGGTGCCCGGTGGGCGGTTCATATTGTCGATCCCGACAGTTTCCCGGATCCTTGGAGTGGTTTCTTTATTATTCAGCATGATACGTTTGATGTACAAACAAATTTTGGATTCGTAGAGGCAGGAATGTTTGCCTATTTCACGGGCGTCGTCGATGAATTTGGAAATTTTACTCAGATCGCATTATTAACAGGTGATGATGTAGTACAAATCGATATTCGTTCTCAGGGAAATCCATTACCTGCAGCTACTCCCATTCCGGTTACGGATTTGGAATCCCGAGAAACCGCAGAACAGTGGGAGAGTATGTTTGTCCGGGTGGAAAATGTCTCCATTGTGAACAACCAGGTGCCTGGTGGCTGGGCTTCTTTCACAGGTCCGGATGGGGGTTCAAGCTTCCTTGCAGAATATTTTAACTGGTTTAGAGATCGACTTTGGGAAGACGGTGACGGTTCTTATTCCTGGCCGGCCCCTGGTACAAGAATCAATGCAGATGGTTTTGTTCGGGATGAAGACTCATTCACCATAAATCCAAGTGATACCACGGATCTGGAAATCCTTTCGAATCCACCGGAAATTACTGATGTAGAAAGAGATCCGGCACTCCCAACATCCACAGATGCGGTAACCGTAAGTGCGACAATTGTGGATAACCAGACCGTTGATCAAGCAACTTTACACTATAGTGTGGATTTGGGTGCATTCCAGCAAGTCGCCATGACGGCCGATGCGGATACTTTCTTAGCAGATATCCCCGCACAAGCGGATGGTGCGTTCGTGCGCTACTTTTTAAGCGCCGAAGATAATGAAGGTGATTTTACTCAGGTTCCCGGAGATACCTCAACCAATATTCTTTTTTACGTGGTAAGAGATGAAGGATTGATGATTAAAGATGTGCAATATACCTGGGATTACCCAAGCGATGCATCCGGTTATGCAGGTTATGAAGTCACTTTGGAGGGCGTTGTTACAACTGATCCCACCGATTTTCTGGGTGAATATTACATTCAGGAAAACGACAGCATGTGGTCCGGCATTTGGGTGAGAGATGGTAACAATACTTTCGATAAAGGTGATTGGATTCAAGTAACCGGTACGGTTGAGGAGCGTTTTGGTGTTACCAGGATTAATAATGTGACAAATGCTCAGGTGGTAACTGCAGATTATGGAGTACCCGAGCCCGTAACCGTGACAACAGGCGAAATTGCAACCGGTGGTGTCAATGCGGAAGCGTATGAAAGCGTGTTGGTGCAGGTCGAAAATGTCGAGGTGATAGACCGATTTCCGGATGGCTTCCCTGGCTTTGGCGAGTTTGTGGTAGACGACGGCAGCGGTGGTGTCCGGGTAGATGATGCTTCGGATGCATTTGAGGGTCAGACTGCAGACACTGCTTTTGCATTGGGGGCGACAATTGATAAGATGATTGCCGTTCATTATTTTAGTTTTGGTAACTACAAACTGGCGCCCCGGGATACCAGTGATATAGTTGGTCTTACTGCCATTGAACCGATTAGTGATCAGGTTCCTGTGGATTTCAGCTTGACGCAAAACTATCCCAATCCTTTTAATCCGGTAACGAAGATTCAATATTCAATTGCACAACCAGGAAAATATGTTATGGAAATCTACAACATTTTGGGACAACGTGTTAAAACCCTGGTTTCGGACTTCCATAGTATCGGTCAATATTCTGTGCAATGGAATGGTAATAATGACTTTGGCGTGAAAGTTGGTTCCGGAATTTATGTTTATACTTTGAAAGGTGAAGGAATTCAACTGACTAAAAAAATGATTATGCTTAAGTAAATTATGTTTTTGCAGGCTGGTTCCTCAATGGAATCAGTCTGCAATATTTTAATTCACCAAATAAGAATAGTCTGAACTTTATATGATCAAAATATTTCACATTCGATTCATTAAAGCTGCTTTTGTCTGCTTATTGTTGTTTGTTTTTTTTGTGCTCAATTGTGCTGAGGATATTACGGGGGATATGAATGAAAATAAACCGCCGGATACCAATATATTCATAAAGAGTAATGATACTTTAAATTTTACCCAAAGTACCCAAACATTACACTGGGACGGAAGGGATCCGGATGGTTTTATTACCGGATTTTATTATAGTTTTGCTCGATCTCCACAGGAAGATGACTGGATTTGGACCACCGAAAGGACCAAAACATTTCCCTTGCAAATATTGGGACAGGATACAATTTATACTTTTCATGTAAAAGCTGTGGATGATCAAAAAGTGGAAGATCCCACGCCCGCAAATCAATTGATTCCTATTAGAAATAGTGCACCCAGCATCAGTTGGAC
>CAZVKP010000293.1:0-5134 GCA_964627635.1 uncultured Calditrichaceae bacterium
CTCTACGCCCGGTCAAGCTTATGATGACGGCATGCGTTTCGTCCAATTTTATTTAGGACTCCCCATCGCCATGGTCATACTTTCTATCACTGCTATCCCAATTTATCATAAACTGAATGTTTACACAGCTTATGAATATCTTGAAAATCGGTTCGATTTAAAAACCCGCTCATTAGCGGCTTTACTATTTTTAACCCAGCGGGGACTGGCTGCCGGCTTGACAATCTTTGCCCCCTCCTTGATCCTATCCATCCTGCTTGGCTGGAATCTATATCTGACGACGTTTATTATTGGCACGCTGGTCATTATTTATACCACATCCGGCGGCACAAAAGCGGTAAGTTGGACACATTTCCAGCAAATGATTATTATTTTCTTCGGAATGATTGCTGCTTTTTTCATTATTATCCATTTACTTCCGAAAGATGTCTCTTTTGTAGAAGCGGTTCATGTTGCCGGAAAGATGGGAAAAATGAATGTCATCGATTTTTCGTTCGACTTCAGCAGCCGCTACACAATCTGGTCCGGAATATTGGGAGGCGTTTTTCTTCAACTATCCTATTTCGGCACCGATCAATCTCAGGTACAACGCTATCTCACCGGCAGGTCTATTTCCCATAGCCGCCTTGCCTTGTTGTCCAACGGAATCATAAAAGTACCAATGCAATTTTTTATTCTGTTTGTTGGTATTATGTTATTTGTTTTCTACCAGTTTCAGACACCCCCCATATTTTTTAATTCGCTGGAAGTTGAGCGAATTAAAAACAGTCAATATGTTGAAGAATTCAAAGAGCTGGAATCACAGTATCAGGAAGTGTCGATCTCAAAAAAGAATAAAATTCGAACCTTAGTAGATGCTATGGAAACAGGTAACGATGCACAAGTTTCTCAAGCTCAGCAAAAACTCAGGGAGATCCAAAGCGAATCACAATCGATCCGGCAAGAAGCCATTGGATTGATGCAAAAGAAAAATCCCGATATGGATACCAGTGATACCAATTATGTGTTTCTCACATTTGTCTTAAATTTTCTTCCGGTGGGTTTAGTGGGTTTATTGCTGGCCGTTATCTTTGCAGCCACCATGTCATCCACTTCGGCAGAGTTAAATGCTTTGGCATCAACCACAGTGGTTGATATTTACAAACGAATGATCAAAACTGACGGCAGTGACCGACATTATTTGATTGCCTCAAAAATTGCCACCCTCATCTGGGGGCTGTATGCAATTCTGTTGGCTGAGACGGCTGCCAAGCTGGGTTCTCTGATTGAGGCAGTCAACATTGTCGGATCTGTTTTTTACGGAACAATTTTAGGTATATTTCTGGTCGGTTTCTATCTAAAATTTATCAAAGGAAGCGCTACTTTTTTTGCAGCGATCATCGCTGAACTGCTGGTTTTATATGCTTTCTTTTTTACGGAAATCACCTTTTTGTGGTATAATGTATTAGGTTGTTTTGGGGTGATTGGGTTCGCGATTCTCTTCAACTGGATAAACAAAAAGTCTAAAAATTAAAGGGGTGCGATAAAACACCCCTTTAGGTCTTACATCTCATTACATCTTCTTCCACTCTTGCAACTTCTTTTCCATTTCGTCCAGGTTAAATGGTGGGTTGTCCTGCGCTTTCCCCATAGAAATCGCTTCTTCCATGGTTTTAATAGCCTCATCTTTTTTGCCTTCCTTTTTTAGAAAGCGTGCCGCCAGCGAGGATGTCCAGTAATTTTCATTGGCAGCCAGCGCCATCTCCAGCCACTTCTTTGCCTGCTCCATATCCAAGTCATTTTCCAGTGCATATTGAGCAGCCTGATACGGTTTTTGCCAACCCACTTCTTCTTTCGCATGAGCCATTACCAGTGAATCGGTTTTAACCTGAATACCAAACGTCACTTTTAATTTTTCCCAGTGCAAGACTACGCTGGCAGATTTATCTGTTATATCTGTAAAATAAAACATCATACGTTCTTTAAAATTCTCAGTGGATTCGGGTTTCACATCAATGCGAAGCACATCACTGGTTGAATCGTATCCGAACATTCCCCACAAATCCGTATTGCTGTTAAATATTACCGTCCAGGTTTCTTTGCCAGGTATGGTTGCCAGGCTGTATTCGCCCTTGCTGAGCTTATTTCCTTCTACGAACACATCACTGCTGAACGAGATAGTTGTTGCCTCATTAGCGCCTGTCCGCCAAACTTCATTATACGGCACCAATCCACCCCATATTTGGCGTTCCTTCACACCAGGGCGGCTATAGACAATCTGCACATCTGTTATACCCACAGTTTGCATCACTTTGCCTTTGGGACTGAGCCTTGGCAATTTTAACTGTGCGAAGCCCATACCGGCACTTAGTAATAAAACAATCAGTACTAATACCACAGTTGATCTATAATAACGCATAGCTCCTCCTATTAAAGATGATATGATTAATTGATTTAAAAAAGCTAAATCTCTAATAAAAATAATCGATTCTTAATTTAATTACAAAAAAGGGGGTGCACAAATAAAAACCGGGTAAACATTCATTTTTTATTCAGTTGATTCAGCAACCCTCCCAATAAACATTTTTATTTCACGCCAAACTTCCGGATATGCAAGTAATGTATTATGATTCGCATCCGGAATTTCAATCCAGCGAGGTTTAACCGGAAACTGACCGATTAAACTTTTCCCCTGCTCTATGGGAATAATCTGATCCTGCACACCATGAATTAACAAAACCGGCACATGAATTCTTTCTGCAGTTTGACAGGAATTATATTTCTCTTTCAACACCAGGCGTACCAGCCAATCAGGATAATGTTCAGACGCCACATCCCGCAGAGAAGACCAGGCACTGAGTGCGATTAAAGCATCCACATCCGCAGGAAACATCTCAGCCGTCTGTATAGCGACTGCTGCCCCCAGCGACCAGCCACAGACAATCAATTGTTGATTGGGATAATTTTGAATGATCCAGGAAACAGCCGCTTTTGCGGTTTCCAAAATTGATTCCTCGGATGGCTCACCCTCACTGCGACCATATCCGGGATAATCAATTGCCAGAAAATTTACCTCCAAATTCTTCAGGTTTTCGAAGGTACCGGATTGCCACATGGTAGCTAAATTTTCACCATTGCCGTGGAAAAACAACACAAACGGTCCGTCATCATGCGCAATATATTTCCAGGCAGAAACAGAAGTTTGTCCATAGATCGTTAGCGTAACATTCTCCAGTGGTTCCGGGGGATTCTGGGGCACTGTTACAGATGGTGCCGGATAAGTTAATTGTCGAACAAAAAAGTTATTCATAGTCAATAAAACCAAAATGATGAGCAACAATATGAGACCAATGATAAAAAATGGACGTACTGCAGTACGCTTTCTTATAGACATTTATTATTACACTATATTTAGTTGAAATTAATATAATGAAATCACCGGACCCTAATCAGCCAACACTTCAGGGAAAATTCCCGGAGATATAAAAACAACTCTTATCTTAATGACCGATTCATAAAAAGACCGATTAAAAAGCAAAATATCATGAAAATATAAACAGCACCTCAACAATATTCTTATATCAAAATTTCATACAATTTTACTCAATTTTCTATTTTGAATCAACCGATACCGATTAAATATGAAAAATAGTTGAACGAAATTTCAACCCACTTGCTTTTTCTGTTAATTGTCTTACATTTTTTCACCTCTTTTTTGGATTATTTTGATCTTTTAAAATAAAGCTGTTAAATAAAGTAAGGACCGGAACTGTTAAATTACAAATAGATAACGTCAAACTAACAAAGTTTGAATTTTAACACCAAATATTCACAAAAATAGCTTGTTTTTATATTATGTAAATGTGCGCGCTGTGGCTGATTAGGCAAACGGATTTATTCATCATAAAAGGGATATAGATAATGACGACTGTAATTTACTGGCAGTGGGGATTGGTATTTTTCTCATCCGTAATGTTATATTTACTTTCACCAAGGGCAATTTCTAATGATACATTCTTCGCCGGTACCTCAGAGGCTGATGAAAAACCCGGTTTCATGATGTTAACATTCAGTCTGGTAATATCCTGGATCTTTGCCAAATCCATAACCAATGCAGCAAACCTGGGAATGAGTTTTGGCATTGTCGGTGGGCTTTCCTACGGTATGTATTACTTTTCCTTTCTGGTTGCCGGCATTATTATTTATCAAATTAGACGGCGCACCGGTGTTAAAAGTCTCGCAGAATTCCTGAAAAGAAAATTCGGGCGCACTGCAGTGGCATTCTTTGCAATTCTGATTGGCATTCGATTATTAAACGAAGTGTGGTCTAACACTGCCGTTATCGGCACCTACTTTGGCGAAAAAGGTTCGCTTCAGTACGCCCTGGCAATCATCGTTTTTACCGCACTTACTTTAGCCTATGCACTGAAGGGTGGATTGAGAAGTTCATTGTTCACGGATATGATCCAAATGGCGCTGTTTGGGGTGCTGTTGTTTGTGGTGTTAGGCATCATCATTCCTAAACAAGGCTCCGTGCAGGATTTTGTATACTCCGGAAGCTGGACTATGGAAACCGGGCTAAACCTATTCTTCGTAGCACTGATTCAAATATTCAGTTACCCTTTTCATGATCCGGTTTTAACGGACCGCGGTTTTATTTCCGATGAAAAAACCACGTTAAAGAGTTTTATGGCAGCAACCGGAATCGGATTTATTTTTATTTTACTTTTCAGTTTTGTGGGAATTTACGGACAATTTCTGGGATTGGAAGGACAGGCTGCGGTGGAAGTTTCCCGAACATTTGGGGTGTTCATGATGCTGATTGTTAATTTTATTATGATTACCTCTGCGGCATCAACACTGGATTCCACCTTTTCGTCTATCTCCAAATTAACGGTCATTGATTTAAGTAATCCTCTGATGGCAACCGTAAACCGCGGACGATGGATTATGCTGATAACTGCTATTGGCGGAACTATTCCGTTATTATTTTCTCCCGAAATTCTTTCCGCCACCACTATCAGCGGCACCATGGTTTTGGGACTGGCACCGATTTTCCTGTTCTGGAAATATCCGGCACCCAAAACATCGTTTCATTTTTCATTATGGACCGGAATCTTTGCAGGCTTGATTCTAACCCTAAATTTACTGCCGG
>CAZVKP010000294.1:0-5089 GCA_964627635.1 uncultured Calditrichaceae bacterium
ATCAATTCCCCCTACTATGGATTACGGCGAAAGGTCGGTCGCCTCAAGCAGGCGTTGGCGCTTTTGGGTATGGAAGAAATCTACCGGATATTAATGAGTATCAGTTATTATGACGGGCTCAAAAGAAGTTTTACAGACGTTACGGTAAATTTTAACCGCATCTGGCAGCATTTTCAACTAACAGCCGCCGGGGCTTATGTGCTGGCAACTGATGTGATCCCGAGTAAAGCGGACGAGGCATTCCTGTGCGGTTTACTGCACGATACCGGAAAACTGTTACTTGATCAATTTTATCCGGAGGAGTGGCAGGAATTGGTGACACAATACATGGAAACTCAAACCGATATGACCGTACTGGAGGAAAATACCTTCGGTTACGACCACGCCAGTATTGCGGGGGAATTTTTCTTAAAATCAAATTTACCCGAAGACATCATTATTCCGGTCATCTATCATCACCGTCCGTTGGAGGTACCAGAAAAGCAGGATCTCACCGCACTGATATACGGGGCAGATCAAATTGCAACCCGATTGATTAAAGACGACAAAACACGCATAACCACCCAGGAAAGCGAAGACGAGAGCGACACATGGCGGCAGATAATGGAGAAATATCCGAGTTTCAATCTGCTTGAGGATAAAAACCGCAAAAAAGAATTTCTCAAAAAAGTGAAAAACAAAATTTATTAAAAACATTCCTTAAACGTTCTTTTGCCCGAACGCCCCATTAAATTGTTCAGCGTATTGTATTAAAATTAATTGATTCGTATGGTAAGGTGATTGTAGTTGTAACTCATCGAAGCTGTCTAAAAAGTAGACGGGGCACTTTATGTGCATTGATCCACGGACATAAAGTGCGTCGTCTTAATATTTGTAGATGTTTTGTTAAACAGATAGAAGAACCTTGATGGCTGTTATTTTTCGATTAGTAAATAACAATAAAACTGAATGAGCAATTTATTATCCAAAAAATTTTGTTCCTACGCTAAATATTGAACACCTTCAGCGTTCATTGTTTGTAGGCTAAATAGGATTTCTACAAATATTGGATTCCTAAAGGGATTCCAAAGCAAGTTCCGTAGGAACTGAATATTTGTAGATTTTAAGAACATGTTCAAAAAAATAAATGAACCTTGTAGAGGTTCAATATTTCTGTTTAGAAGGGTACCACACGGTGGTGGTTATGCCAAGGGATTTTAAATAAGATTTCTCGCCTGTCTACCGGCCAGGAAAACTAACGCTTGTCACGCAGTGACCACAGTGTGGAAATGGCATGGTTTAAGTCACAGCAGAGTTGCTTGATTTTTTCTTGATAGCACCACTTTTTATCAATAATTCGACAAACTGAATTTGATACGAACATTAAACATTTCGTAGACAGAAAAGCAGTCTCTCACATGTTCTTGCGGATCAATCCGCTTCCGGATCAGTTAAAATGTGCTTTAACACTTCACTGAATTCCTGCACGGTAAAGGGTTTCTTTATCACACCCCGGAATCCGTAAGATTTATAGTCTGCCATTACATCATCGATGGAATAGCCGCTCGAAACCACTGCCCGGACATTAGGATCAATTTTACGCAACTCGCTTATTGCTTCTTTGCCGCCCATTCCGCCCGCAACGGTCAGATCCATAATGACAAGTGTGAAGGGTGTCTCAGTATTTAATGCCTGTTGGTATAATTCAATGGCTTCCTCCCCATTTTGAGCCTCTTCCACCTGAAATCCCAGATCGATTAACAGACTGCTGGCAATTTCTCTAACAATCTCCTCATCGTCCATTAACAAAACTTTACCGGACCCTCGCCATAAATCGCGGTCTTTATTTTTCTCTGCATCCACTTCCTTAAAAGACGCGGGCAGAAAAATGTGAAACGTGGCGCCTTTTCCAATCTCCGACTCTACTTCAATATGTCCGTCATGTTTTCGGATAATCGAAAAAGCGCTGGCCAAACCCAGGCCACTCCCCTGCTGTTTGGTGGTAAAATAGGGATCAAAAATTTTGGGCAGATGTTCCTGTAAAATTCCAGTACCGAAATCTTTTACCGATATTTTAACATATTTATCGTGATGCTCGGGCAATCTCTGGTCTTGCTGGCGATTCACATTCTCGCAAAGCACCTCCAATTGTCCTCCCCGGGGCATCGCCTGTACCGCATTGATTACCAGGTTATGAATCACCTGATGAATCTGACTTTCATCCACTTCCACCGGAGACAAATCTTTATCAAAGTGGTATTGACAGCTAAGCTTTGAACCACTTAAGGTAAACTTAACCGATTCTTTTACCAGTTTTTTAATGGAAATGGTTTTCTTGATGGGCTCTCCGCCCCTGGCGAAAGTGAGCAATTGCTGGGTTAAATCTTTGGCTCTAAATGAGGCATTTTCCGCTGCCTCCAGCCGATCCAAAATCTTTTCCCAATTGCCTTCATATAGCTTTCCCAAAGAAATATTCCCCACAATGGCTGTCATTAAATTATTAAAGTCATGCGCAATTCCGCCCGCCATCACGCCCAGGGATTCCAGCTTCTCCGCCTTAATCAATTCATTTTCCAATCTCTTGCGCTCGGTGATATTACGAACATTTGCAATCACTTCATTCTCACTCAATCGGACAATTCTTGCTTCATAATAGCCCAAACCAATTTTGGTTTCCAATTCGTACTCAATGGTCTGCACTTCACCGCTTTTTAACGCTTTTTCAATCCCATGTAAAATTAATTTAACATGAGTTCCGGATAATCCGATGTCTTTGATATTCTTGCCAATTAGTGCGTCAACTCCAAAGGAGTGTATTTCTTTATCTGTTGTAGTATCGAGGAACTTTCCATCCCGGCTCAATACAAAAATATCATCCGGCAATGCCTCAAGCAAAGCCTGGTTTCTATTGCTAAGTGCCTCAGATTCTTCCTCTGCGTGTTTCCTCTCAAAGGCATACCCAAGCAATTCCGAAAATATATTGAGCAAAAGGCTATCTTCATCTTTCCAATCACCGGCATGAATAACGTTATCAAATCCTATAAAACCCACCAAAATACTCTTAACTCTTACCGGAATAACCAAGAGCGATTTAATCAATTGGGACTCCAGGATTTCCTTTTCACTCTGGGCGTCATCCGGTAGTTGAGCAACATCCCGGATGCGGATTAACTGGTTATCCTGCAATTTTTTCATCCACCAGGGGAACATATTCGATGGAATATCTTTCAGATTTTCCATTTGGGGACTCACTCCTTCAGCACACCATTCATGGGTATTGTCCATTTTCGCCCCATTATCCCGCAAAAAAAACAAGTATACCCGGCTGGCACCACTTATCCGTCCCAGTTCTTCAAGAGATTGATTAATGGCTTCATCCATATTAAATACACCCACAAAGCGAGAAGATAACCGGGCGATGGTTTGTTCAAATTCCAATCGCCTTTTGATATCCTTCTCAGACTGTTTGCGGCTGGTAATATCGTTTCCGATCGCTAAAACGGCGCTGGTATGTCCTTCTTCATCCTTTAAAAGGGAATTGTGCCAGGAGATAATTTTTCTTTCTCCATTTTTACACAAAATCTCGTTCTCATTACCCCAATGCAATCTTTCGCCATAATAAACATCTTTAAAAATGTTTTTTATGCCATTG
This sequence comes from uncultured Calditrichaceae bacterium, assembly GCA_964627635.1. GTDB lineage: Bacteria > Calditrichota > Calditrichia > RBG-13-44-9 > RBG-13-44-9 > CAZVKP01. The sequence goes on from CAZVKP010000294.1 coordinate 3,632, forward strand.
CGCTGCTTTTCAGGAATAAATGTTTCGAACCAGTTTTTCCCAACAACCTCTTCTTTGGTATAACCGGTTAACTCGCAGGCGTGATTGTTAAACTCCATAATATTTGCGTTTTCATCCAGGGTCACAATGAGAACACTGGCGGTTTGGATGACATTTTCACGATACCGGGTTTGAGTTCGGAAGATTTCCTCAGTACGTTTCCGGTCGCTAATATCTGTTACAATGCCCAGAATTGCCTTTTCACCCTCATATTCAATAAGTTTTGTGGAAATAATCACATCTATTTTTTTACCATTTTTTGCCACCAGTCCATATTCATAGGGGGGAATATCCTTACCTTTTAAATGAACTTTATAATTTTCCTGAACCATTTTCTTGTCTTCCGGTGCAATTAACTGCAGGAAATTAAATGAATCCGCATAAAATTCATTCCGGCTATATCCCAAAATTATCTCACACATCTCATTCGCATAAATGATTCGCCCCTTTTTATTGATAAAAATCATATTGGGAGAATGCTCTGCCAGGCTTTTAAATTTTTCTTCGGACTCCCAAAGGGACTGTTCAAATTTATCCCGCCCGCTAATCTCCCGTAAGGCGAGGACGCTGCCCACCGGTGACGCTTCCTGCGCTACAATTGCTGAGACATGGAGTTGAACATCGATTTTTTTACCTTTTTTATTTGTCAGGACAGTCCGCCCTATCTCAACAGTTTTCTTTGGATTTTCAAAACATTGTTTAAGTTGGGAAAACAGTTTTTGTGCCTGGTTTTTTGGGCTTGTATTTAAAATATTATCGATCAATTTTCCGCTTGCTTCTCTATTATACCAACCAGTGAAAGCTTCTGCTGCCGGATTCATAAAATTTACAGAGAAAGTCTTATCCATGAGTATGACAGCTTCTTCTGTTTTTTCGAAGAACAGAGATAACCACTCAGCATGCTGTTTCAGGTAGCGGTCCAATTCATAACGGGAGAGAAACCGTTCAAGGTTAGTGCGTAATTCATTCGCATCGCTGGTTTTTATGATAACATCAAATTGCTGCTCAAACTCCGGAAACGGAATCAGTTTTTGATGGGTTTCGGATATTAAAAATATGACCGGAATATTGTTGTTTTCGCGAATCGTGCGGGCGGCGTCAATTTTTTTCTTTTTTTGTTTTGAATCAAGAATCAGCAAAACCACATCCGGCTCAGTGGATTGAAGCTCAGTTAAAATATTTCTACCGGGTTGTAAAAAGTCAGTGTCGGTGTAACCAATTTCGCTTAAAATTTCCTTTACTCCCGAATCCACACTTTTTTCTTCAGCAATTATAACAACTTTTAGATTAGCCACAATTCAGCCTCAGCATCTTTATTGGATTTTTTTTCTCCCCTTCCTACATTTGTATCTCCTTTGGAAAAATCTCGTTGTGTCAAAAGTTTTTAATATTATAGGTTTTCAATTCTTTATATTTAAT
>CAZVKP010000295.1:0-5079 GCA_964627635.1 uncultured Calditrichaceae bacterium
AGTCATGCACAAAAATTTATTGAACGATCCCAATAATGATAAAAGATTTTTACAGGAAGCCAGGGCAGCCGCAAAATTTGTGCATCCTAATGTAGTGACTATTCACGAAATAGGAAAAGCGGATTGCGGCAGATATATTGTTATGGAATATGTTAATGGCATACCATTAACCGAATTTTTGAGACGAAATAAAGTATTATCAATTGATAAAGCACTAAAATTTCAGTCACAACTATTAAGTGGACTCTCAAGTGCCCATGAACTTGGAATTCTTCACCGGGATATTAAAGGGGAAAACATACTGGTGAACAAACAAGAGCAAATTAAAATTTTAGATTTTGGAATTGCAAAATTTGCCAATCAGATTGGAATGACCGTTGCTGGAGACATACTCGGAACAGCGGAATATATGGCGCCGGAACAGATGATGGGCGAAGAACTGGATGTACGTTGTGATGTTTATGCTGCCGGTATAGTGTTCTATCAAATGTTAACAAATCAGTTACCTTTTTCGGGAGATTCTCCTGTTACTCTTCTTTATAAACGCTTGAACGAAGACCCTTCTCCACCATCGTTTTTTAATAGAGAAGTAAATTCCGAGCTCGACAAAATTGTTTTAAAAGCTATTAACCGTGAAAGGGAAAAACGTTGGGAGACAGCCGGGAAATTTGCGGAAGCCGTAGACCAAATTTTAAATGGAAAGTCGAAATCCACCTCTCAAAATAAAAGTGAAGAGGGTTTTGTTGATGAGCTCATTGAAGAAGAATTGTGGGGAACCGAAGAAACTGAACAACTGAATCAAGTATTTGTTGGCCGTCGGCAAGAAGTGCAGATGCTTACCAAAATTACTGCTCAGGTGCTAAAAGGGAAGGGTCAAACAGCCGTTATTCGTGGTGAAGCCGGAGTCGGAAAAACTACATTAGCAAATCGATTCAGGAATTATCTTGAGAAACAGGATGCCTGGGTTTTGTACGGCGCTTGTTTGTACCAGGATGGCATGGATGCTTATCTTCCTTACATTGATGCACTTCGGGGGTTTTTTAGCAACGAGAGTTTCAATTTGCCTCATGAAGAACGACAAAAAATAAAAGATGTTGTCCGTGAACGGGTGCCACTACTCTTAGAGTTTACCGAACGATTTAGTACCTCTTTTGGACAAAAGTCCAATGAACTTTTGGAAGAAGACGATGGAAATCAGTTTAACCTGTTCGAAGGTATTCACGTTCTGGTATCACTTCTATCTACAATTAAGCCGGTTGTTTTAGTGATTGACGATCTGCAATGGGCAGATGAAGCAAGTTTACGGTTATTCCATTATTTGGGCAGACACATTACCAATAATAAGATTTTACAACTTGGCATTTCTCGTACAGATCGTTATGATTTACAACAGAACGGTAAGCCTTCTATGGTAGTGGATGTGTTGTCACGAATGCGACAAGAAGGTGTGAGTAAAGAACTTAACCTGGATCGGTTAACCAGGGAAGAAAATGATCGTCTCATAGATGAATCATTGTCAAAAACCCTCTTTTCCGATGAATTTTATCAGAAGCTTTATGAAGAAACCAAGGGCAATCCGTTCTTTGTGTTGGAAACAATAAAAATGCTTCAGGAAAACGGTTCAATTTATTTAAAGGAAGGCATTTGGTACGATAAACACGATCTGAAAAAGATAGTAGTTCCTAACCGGGTGGAAGATGTTTTTGTTAGAAGACTGAGTGCTTTAAATGAAGAGGAAAGAGAATTGCTGCAGGTGGCAGCAGTAATGGGTAATAAATTTGACGTCACAATTTTAAGCAAAATTATAGATACTCCCAGACTTAAGCTATTAAAATCTTTACAAAGAACTGAGCGCGATTTACAAGTGTTAAGCAGTACCGAGGACGGATTTCAATTTGAGCACCCCATGTTACAGGAATTGCTTTATGATGAAATTCCAACTGCACTTAGGCGTGAGTATCATCTGTTAATTGGTGATGAAATTCAACAAATGCAGGGAGGAAATTTAGGTGCATTGGTTGGTGATGTTGCCGAACATTATCGTCAGGGTGGAAACCATAGAAAAGCAATTCCACTGCTTTACCAGGCTGGAATCAGAGCTTTTCGACTGTCCGCATATAATGAAAGTAGTTTCTTTTTAGAAAATTTACTGCAATCTGTTGAGCACTCCAAAGAGGAATTACCGGAGTCAATAGAAATAGGTGATGTCTATTTAAAATTAGCAATTTGTTATGAAGAAGTTGGACGTTGGCAAGAAAGCATAGAATTTTACAATATATTATTAGACCTTAGCAAACAAGTGAAGGATCCGAACGGACAAAACGATGCTTTATTAAGGTTGGGAAGAGTTTATGTTAAATTGGGCGATTGGGATGAGGCATTAAAGCATTATGAACATTCTCTTGATCTTGTAACTCAGTATAATATCCCAGGTGGGCTAAGTAGAATATACAACAACCTGGGGATCATTCATTTCCAAAAAGGCAATTATGATGAAGCATTAAACTATTTTGATCAGTCGCTTGAAAATACGGAGCATGAAGATGGAAAATATGATGAAGCAAATGCATTGATGAATATGGCAATCATCTTCAATATTCGAGGAGATTACAGCATCGCCCTGGACAGTTATCAAAGAGCATTGGAGATCTATCAGGAAAAACAAAATCCACAAAGCGAAGCCCAGGTGTATCATAACATAGGAATGACATATTCTGATATGCATGATTGGAAAAAAGCAATTGAGGCATATAACAAATGTTTTGAATTAGCAGACAGTATTGAAGATAAAGGTTTAATTGCACTAACAAACCTGAATGTGGGAAAAGTTTATTTAAGGCAGGATGATCATAATTCAGCTAAAAAATTTGCTGATAAGGCGATGAAATTTTTCAAACGGGCTTCCGATGTCCTGAGTGTTGCAGAAATATATTATATTTATGGTTTGATCTATACCAAAGAAAAGAATTTTGAAAAAGCTAAGAAATTCTTGTTAGAAAGTATCCGAATTAACCAGGAAAAAGAATACCAGGAAGGGCTTGCAGAAGCATACGAAGCTTATGCAGAAGTACTGTTCGTGTCCAATGAAGATTCTGATGCGAATGAGTATTATGTTAAAGCTTTGGAGATCTACCGCAAATTGAAACTGACTGAGAAGATCGAGTCTATCGAGAAACAAATCGAAAAGATGAAAGAATCGTTAGATTATGAGACTCAGGAGGCAAGGGCATATGCAGAGTAATTCGTTAGATATTCAAAATTATAATGAAATATTAGAAAGCAGAGACGACCTCATCCAGGAGAATCAGCGCTTACTAAGCGAACTGGAACTCGCATACAAAAGCATGGAGCATATTGTTGAGGAATCGAATCGGGAAAAGGAAATTGCCTATAGTGAATTGCAGAATAAGTTTGAGGCTTTGGAACAGCTTTATGCCCAACTCTCCAAAAAGGAAAATATGTTGATCCATATGGAGAAATTATCCTCCATTGGCCAATTTATTACAGAACTTATACATGAATTAAGCAGTCCGCTTACAGCCATATCATTACAATCCCAATTGGCAGTTATGAAAGACATTTCTGATGAAGTAAAAAATCAATTTAAAATTATTTCAGAACATGCTGAACGAATGTCAAACTTGTTAAGCCGTTTTAAAGCGATGGCATATAAGGGAAAAGAGGATTTCATTATTTTCGATTTAAAAGACAATTTGGCAGAGTGTATAGGAACAATTGAAATTATTAAACCGAAACATATTACCATAAAAACTGAGTTGTGTGAGGATAAATTGCCGGTGAAAGGCGATCCTTATCAAACAAATCAAGTTTATCTAAACCTTTCGAAGAATGCTTTTGATGCCATGAAAAATAATGGTAAAGAATTTTTGGTTCGTTTGAGAAAAATGAGTTCAAAGGAACTGCAGGAATCAAACATATTTGGTGATGTATATTGCCAACCACAATCCGATTGGTATGAAATTCTTAAAAATACTGCCCAGTTTGCGCTGGCAGAATTCATTGATCAGGGGAGTGGTATTCCGCCTGAAATTTTAAAAGAAATATTCCAACCATTTTTCACCACAAAAGAGCGGGGTAAGGGAACCGGCCTGGGGCTTCACATTTCCAGCGACATCTCTTTGAGACACGGCGGAAATTTAGCTGTAAAATCTAAAGTGGGAAGTGGAACCACATTTCAATTTATCCTGCCAATCGCATCCCATTCAACATAGAAAATAACCGCGGTTTTTTGCAGAATTACGAATGTAGTAATTTTAAGCATTACCGATATTTTCATATTTTAGATTCTTACCAACTATTATTTCTTCAAATTTATTACTACTGAAATTGAAGCTTAAGCTCTTCTCGTTTAAAAATGCAACAAAATTTAAATTTCAGTGGCGAAAAGTGAGACACACGCTTTAGCTATGGAATTCGAACAATGCGTTAACTTCATTATAAATAATTGCTTAAGATGAATAGAAATTTGGTTTAGAATGGCATTTAAATTGCAAGAATTAATTCGTGTTGGTTAAGCTTATGTTGAATTTGGGTTTCTAAAAATATTTATTTTTCAAGGAGGAAAAAAATGGAAACATGCCCGAGATGTAATAACCGAATTTATGCCGATGACCTGTTTTGCGGACAGTGTGGCTTCAATATTATGGCACAACAAAGCGCAATGAGTGCCACTCAAAAGGAGTTAAAATTGAGTGATATTCAATTAAGTTTAGGTATAGTGTATTTTAAGAAAGGCGAATATCCAAAGGCGAAAGAAATTTTCCAGAAAATTGTGGAAAGTGATTCAGGGAATAATCATGCACACCGCTTGTTGACGCAGGCAAATCAATTATTGGAAAAAGAATTACAAGAAACTTAATATAACTTAGGGCTCTGTCATGAAAAGTTTATGTTCAATCTGTAACTTTGAAAATCGACCGGAAAATCTATTTTGCACCCAATGTGGTTCAAAATTGAATAATAAAATTCGTCATGCGGCTAAATTGGTCATGTTGAATAGTGGAAAAGATTCAACGATATTCGGATTAAACGGAGATCGAACCACACTTGGGCGGGATC
>CAZVKP010000296.1:0-5068 GCA_964627635.1 uncultured Calditrichaceae bacterium
GAATGAAATTACTGAATAAATCCCCGGCAATTAAAATTTTGTTAAAAATTTATCATAAAAAGGATAAACAGTTACCCGATTTACTTTCCGAAGGTCCTTTGCCCGATGAAACCGGTTTCAAGCAGTACCGGCTAACGCCCTTAACCCCAGCCAGTATAATTTTTGTATTTGAATTAAAGGAGAAAATGCAATTTGAGTGGCATCCGGAGCGTGCCAATTCCCTCATTATTCATGATGAACATTATTATGATGAATCGGAGTGGTTTTATCGGAAAGGATTAAAACTGCATGAGGATGGAAAACTGAATGCAGCTTTAAGTGAATATCGCAAAGCCGTTTTTAAAAACCGGCAGCATGGAAATGCCTATTTCAAAGCGGGACAAATCCGTTTTAAATTTCAACAATACAGGTTAGCCGAAATTGATTATAAACATGCGCTCCGCTTGCAATGTGATTCTTTAAATCTTTACCCCTCAATGGCAAAATTGTACGAAGTTTACGGCCAATTAGACAAAGCACAACAATATCTTCAAATCTATCAAGAAAAGCAAAACAGGCTTGCTAAATCTTCTGGCACTCAGACTGATGCAGAAAAGGTGCTTGAAGAAAAGACCGACACGCTTTATGCAAAACGCCAGGTTGATTCTCTTGCGGATTCTTCCGAAACCATCATGGCTCCCGGTAAAGGTGAGAACAAAGTAATTTCCGAAGATCATAATCTTTCCTCAAAAATGCCTGTAAAAACAATTGCTTATTCAATTGGAATCGCTGTTTTTGGTTTATTTATCATATTATACATTTTCCTGGTTCGATTGAAAAAGAGAAAAAAAAGAAAACGCGATCACGAATTTCTCCAGTTTGAACCGTTTCTGGATTATCATAAAGAAAAAATATTACAGGCTGCAAAACAGGCCTCCGAAGCATCCGATGAACATGAAATTTCAAATGATGAACCGATTCAGCAATCCCAGCCGGATGATTCAGAAAATGTATCTGAAAAATTTTCTATCAGTGACAATCAGACGAAAGAAGAAACAAACGCTAATTGGGAAAGTTTTGAAATTGATGAGTCTTATTCAAATACTCCGGAAGTTGCCCGTTCTTTGAATTTAGGAATTGGTGAACTTGAATTGGCACTTAATCTGAAAGCGCAGCAACGTTTGGTGAATAATAAAGCGAATTTGCAGGCTAAATTGGAGGAAATGCATAATCAAAATGTCCCGATTCCTGAGATTGCACGCCAATTAAATTTGGGACAGGGAGAAATAGAACTTCTGTTAGCCTTACAGAAGAGAGCCACTGCAGAGAATGATATTTTTTGATTTGAATTTATGTATTTGTTTTTTCAACTGAAATCTATGTAATCCGATCAGAAAATTAGTAACCATATTCAAATTTAAACCATTACATGCGGATTTAAGATCAACCACCGGATATTAAATGGAAGTTGAATTCAGTAACATAACATCGTTTTTAAAATCTTCGTCAGAAATCCCGGTTCTGAAATCGGGTGATCAAATTGTGGTTCGAGTCGTAAAGCGGGCTGCGCCATTTCGTTATTTGGTTTCGTATCGTGGGCAAAAATTTAAAGTAAACAGTTCGGTATTGCTGAATTCAAATGACAAAATATTACTTGAACTTGTGAATACGCAACCAAGATTTAAGTTTAAATTTGTTGCCAATCTAAGATTTCAACAGGGAACACCGGATGCAACAGCCATAGAACGCTTTTTCGGTTTCGGGAAAAATCTTTTGGGTCAACAGTTTGTTACCTCCAGTCTTGCATTTAGTCGCCCTATAAAAAAGACAGATTTCAGAGAGTTAAAAAAATTCTTATTGACAAATCAAATTGAAGAAGAAAATTATCCTGCAGTACTCATATTGCATCAATGGTTCCAAACAAATTTTAACCCGAATCTATTCTCAGACACATATTTTTTAATGAGATGGTTGTTGAAAGGAGCTGCATTAAAAGAGCAAAAAGAAGAGCTCAAAAAAGTAAAATCCCACATGAGCGCTGAAGATGAAAATTCCCGGAACGATTCAATAATTCACTTGATTGACTCATTGGAAAACAACCTTTCTCTGAAATATTTAATGGCAGCCGCCGGCAATCTGAAAACTAAAATTGAAAGATTGGTAAATGACTGGAAGAAAATTAGTGTGCAGCTTGATGATCTTTTAAGCCCGGTAGCAAATAATGCCGACGCCTTTCAACAATTCCGGGATGTCATTGGTTTCTTGAGCCTGCAATTTGATAAATATAACAGGGGAGAGTGGATTGTACTTCCCATTAAAGATGAAAGGTTGTCACAAAATTTTCTTGTATTTATGAGAAGTCGCAATGTATCGAGTCATAAATTTCTTGAATTCAGTTTTTTGAAAAACAGTCATTCGGTTGGTTTAACAGCGGTGCAGGGTGAAATTGAAAGTGAGCGGGTTAAACTGGAATTATTAAATAATGATCAAGATTTTAAAGGTATAGTCGATAACCATCACAATCAATTAAAGTTGAGTTTGAAAAAAATTGGGTTGCATCTAACAAAATTTGAGATAAATTCAGGAAAGAATATTTTTGAGATGATCGGGAAGACGCTCACTGAAAATGAAAAGATAAATGTAAGGTGGTAAATAGATTATGGCAAAGGCGTCAAAGAAAGCGGAGACAGTTTTAATTGTTGAGGATAGTCAGGAAAGTGTCGATTTGTTGGTTTATTTCCTGAAACCTGCAGGATATAAAATTGAGATCGCCAAAAATGGAGTTATGGCAATTGAACAAGTCGAGAAAAATTCTCCCGATATTATTTTGTTGGATATCATGTTACCCGAAATGGATGGATTTGAAGTCTGCGAGCGCTTGAAAAAGAACCGCGACACTTTCCATATCCCTATCATTATGATCACCGCACTTAAAGAATTAAAAGATAAAATCAAAGCACTGGAGGCAGGCGCGGATGATTTTATTTCCAAACCGTTCGACAATGTCGAACTTTTAACGAGGGTAAAATCACTACTGAGAATTAAGTCCTATCATGATGAAATGATTCAAAGAAACAAACAACTGGAAAAGCAGAAACAAGCTTTAGAGAGAGAGGATCAGCTTAAGAAAGAGTTGACCAATTTAATTGTCCATGATATGAAGAATCCTTTGTTTGTCATCCAGGGAAATCTTCAGATGATTGAAATGAATCGGGAAACGCCTGAGAATCTGAATGATGAAGTATATACCAAGCGTATTGCCAGAAGCAGTAGAAATTTACTGCGGATGATTCTGAACTTACTGGATATCAGCCGACTGGAACAGAAGAAGATGGAAATTGAACCGGTTCCGGTGGATTTAAATACCGTATTAGATGAAACAGTACAGATGTTTAAAGATATCCCGGAGCATCAGTCGAAATCCGTTCACTCGAAATTTCACGAAGAAATTTCCAATGTGTATGTCGATAAGGATGTATTTGAAAGGGTTTTGAATAACCTGTTGAACTATGTTTTCCAAAACACGCCGGAATATATGAGCGTTTTAATTGAAACGGAATTAATGAAAAACCATCAAATAAAACTTCAGATTTCCCATGATGGACAACCGATTCCGGACAAATTTAAGAAAAAAATATTTTTAAAACATTCTCAGCTTGAACTTAAAAGAGAAGGTTTTAAACCTGCCAGGGGGTTGGGTTTATTATTTTGTAAACTGGCAATGGAGGCACAGCAGGGTAAAATTTATCTGGATGAAGGAATTAATGATAGGAATTGTTTTGTATTGGAAATTCCAACGTTGAAATCCATGCAGAGCGAAAATGGTGATAAGTAAAAACTTCTATGGCAAAATTCCCAGGTGAGCAAGTTGTAAAACTCACAATAAGTGAAGATAAATTAACTGCATATTTGGAAATAAAAGATTTTTCATATCCCAATCAGCAGCTTTTGTCTCGTGTAAAAGAATTACTTGCGCATAATAACGTTCAGTTCGGATTACAATTAGAAACCCTGAAAAAGTATTTTTTCGAAAAACAGGCGAATAGCCCCTTTGTTATTGCGCAAGGTAAACCTCCGATTCATCCGACACCCTCTTCCTTCCAAAAATTGATTGACTTTGATACACCGGTTAAAAAAGTGAAGCAGAAAAGCGGTCGGATTGATAATAAGGAAGTGATTCGCGAAACGGTGGTAAAAAAGGGAACCCCGCTTTTGAGAATATTGGCTGGTCAAGCAGGGTCTTTAGGTGTCGATATTACGGGACAAAAAATTGAGCCTCCGGCTGTGGAGACTAACGAAATACCCATCCAATTGGGGCAAAATGTTGCACATTCTCCCAGAAATCCTGATTTGATAATTGCCTCTCAGCCGGGTTTAGCCATATTGACTCCAACCGGAGAAATAGGGGTGACCACCACGTTTAATGTGGAAGAAGATGTGGATTACGAAACCGGAAATATTCGATTTCCAGGAACCGTAGTGATTAAAGGAGATGTTCGTGCCGGTTTTAAGGTGCTTGCAGATGTGGATGTGATTGTGCATGGTTCGGTAAAAGATGCCATGATTGAAGCCGGCCGGGATATCGTGATCGGGAAGGGTTTTGTCGGTTCGATGCGCGGATTTTTGAGGGCGGGAAGGGATATTCAGGTTGGGTATGCACATTATCAAAAGCTCTTTGCTTACCGAGATTTGAATTTCGATGTTGAATTGATCGGATGCCACATAGAAGCCGGGCGACATGTTACCAGCAATACGGGAAGAATTGTTGGCGGAAAATGTGATGCACTTGAAAAAATTAAAATTGCGACAGCCGGGAGTGAAGAAGAAGTTTTTACCGTTCTTGTCACCGGAAAAAAAGAAACCTTAAATGAGATTATAATTGAATTGGAAGAAGAATTAAATGCACTTCAGAAATCAGAAATTGAAATCAATAAGCAGATATACAATTTAGCTGCCAGAAAATATGAAGAAGAACTTGATGATGTTGATTTGGAAATGTTGGAAATTTTACAAAATGATAAAAAAAACCTGAAAAATAAAGCTCGTGAGATGAAAGAAGAGTTAACTCAGCTAAATCAGAAAAAGAAAT
>CAZVKP010000297.1:0-2651 GCA_964627635.1 uncultured Calditrichaceae bacterium
GTTGAATATAACTAACATATTTACAATAAGTTGTGAATATTCAGCCAGACACTAACTATCTTGCAAGTCCTGTTCGGGGACTCCCGACGAACGCAGATTTTAGTACAAAAGACTACGATCCATCTCTACAATTGATCTCTGTTGGACAAACTGGTTTAGGTATTGCGGTAGACCGTTTCGGAGTCGGACTCGGCGGTGCAGTTAGTTTTTTGTTCAGTGATATGCTGGGTAACCGGAATTTAGGTATTGCTGCACAAATCAATGGTGGCCTGAAGGATTTAGGCGGTCAGGCTGTCTATCTGAACCGTAGAGGACGCCTTAACTGGGGAGGTGCAATTGGACATATTCCTTATCAAACTGCCCGAATTCGCAGCTCAATTGTAGATACAACAATTAATGATCAGGAATTTTCCGCCAGAAAAATTGAATTCCTCCGGCAGCGGGTATTTGTGGATCGAATTTCGCCGATGGCTACTTATCCCCTATCCACAAATCGTCGTTTGGAATTTACAACTGGTTATACCCGGATCAGTTACGATTTGGAAGTAGAAAGTATTACCACTATTGGTAATACAGTTATCGAACAACAAGATAGTAGAGATCTCGATGCGCCATCCGGATTGAACCTGTTCCAAACCTCTGCAGCTTACGTGGGAGACTATTCGTTTTTTGGTTTTACATCTCCGGTAAACGGAAAAAGATTCCGATTTGAGGTGGAACCCACCGTGGGAACCTTGAACTTCCTGACCGTAATTGCTGATTACCGGCATTATTTCTTTTGGAATCCATTGACCATCGCATTCAGAGGAATGCATCAGGGAAGATATTTAGAGGATGCGGGTAATGATCGATTAACACCATTGTTTCTGGGATACCAGACCATGATTCGGGGTTACGATATTGGTTCTTTCAGCCCATCCGAATGTACGGAGGGGAGTGGGCCTAATCAATGTGCTGAATTCGACCGTCTCATCGGCACCAGAATCGGTGTGTTTAACGTTGAGATGAGGCTACCACTTTTTGGCACCGAGCAGTTTGGTCTAATCGATTTTGGATTTTTACCCACTGAATTAGTTGCTTTCTTCGACGGGGGTGTGGCATGGTCTGCCGGTGATACACCTGAATTTACATTTGAAGAAAGGTCTTCAAAGAGGATACCGGTTTTTAGTGCAGGTGTGGCAGCCCGTGTAAACTTGGCTGGATATTTAATTGGTCAATTTTATTATGCATTTCCGTTTCAAAGACCGGAAAAAACAGCTCAATTCGGTTTTGTTATTGCTCCCGGCTGGTAATTCGAACTTAAATAAAAGGAATAAAAAAAGATGTTTGGTAAAAGTGTAAAACTTTTCACGCTACTGGGATTTGAGGTGAAGGTCGATTTCAGTTGGATTATTATTGCGGTATTGGTGACCTGGTCTTTAGCAAAAGGCTTATTTCCATTTTATTATGAAGATTTATCCAATACCACTTACTGGTATATGGGAATTGCCGGGGCGGTTGGTTTATTTTTATCAATTGTTGTGCATGAGTTTTCTCATTCAGTGGTCGCCAGAAGATTTGGAATTCCAATGAGAGGAATAACGTTGTTTATTTTTGGTGGAGTTGCGGAAATGAACGAAGAACCTCAAAGTGCAAAGTCAGAATTATATATGGCAGTGGCCGGACCGGGCGCAAGCGTGGTTGTTGGCGGCGTATTTTATTTAATTCATTTGGTGACTCAAGGAAATATTGTATCAGTAGCGTTCCACGGCGTTCTTCAGTACCTGGGTTTTATTAATTTGGTTTTAGCCGGATTTAATCTTTTACCTGCTTTTCCGCTGGACGGGGGTCGAGTTTTACGCTCAATATTGTGGGGATGGAAAGACAATATTCGCTGGGCTACAAGGATATCTTCACAAATCGGTTCTGGATTTGGTGTTTTTCTGATTATTATGGGCGCATTTAATTTTATCAGTGGAAATTTTATTGGCGGTGTGTGGTGGTTTCTGATAGGGATGTTTGTTCGGACCGCCTCTCAGAATTCTTATCAACAGTTGATACTACGAAAAGAATTAGAAGGGGAAAAAGTAGAGAGGTTCATGAAAGAAAATCCGATCACCGTTTCTTCAAATGTTACCATAAGGGAATTAGTGGAAGATTATGTCTATAAGTATCACTTTAAAATGTTTCCGGTGGTAGAAGATTCAAAACTTATCGGATGCGTTACCACGCGACAAATTAAACAGTATCCCCCTGAGGAATGGGAAAAATATACAGTTAGAGAATTGGCAAAAGAATGTACTGAAGAAAATACGATTGGTAAAGATGAAGATGCGGTTAAGGCATTGTCAATCATGAGAAATTCAGGTAATAGTCGATTGATGGTGGTTGACGATAAAGGAAAATTGGTTGGTATTCTGGTTTTAAAAGATTTACTGGATTTTTTCTTTTTGAGAATAGATCTGGAGGGTGAATGATTTTATGAAGGGTAGGTGTTACAATGCCTGAATTACCAGACGTAGAAGTATTTAAACAATATATGAATTCGACATCATTACACCAAAGAATTGAGAAAATCTCAGTTAAAGAACCGGATATGCTGGAAAATATTAGCTCAAATAATTTAACAAAAAAGTTAAATAATCAGCAGTTTACGTCAACATATCGGTATG
>CAZVKP010000297.1:2661-5024 GCA_964627635.1 uncultured Calditrichaceae bacterium
GGCTGGTTCTGCATTTTGGAATGACCGGTTATCTTGAGTATTCCAAAGAATTAGAGAAAATGCCTAAGCATACGCGCCTGTTAATTGAGTTCACAAACGGTTATCACCTTGCATATACGTGTCAGAGAAAGCTTGGGCTTATTTCCTGGACGGATGATGTTAACCATTATCTTAAAGAGAAAGAAATCGGGATCGATCCCTTTGATTCTCAATTTGATCAGTCAGTTTTCATTGAAATGTTGAAAAATAAACGGGGGAAAATAAAATCTGCTTTAATGAATCAAAAATTATTCGCCGGTATTGGCAATATTTATGCGGACGAAATTTTATTTCACTGTGGAATTCATCCCGAAAGCGAGGTGAAGAAAATTCCTGAAAACATTTTAAAGGATTGTCATTTAAAAATGATGGATGTTTTAAAGACATCCATCGAGTGTAAAGTTAATCCCAAAAATTTTCCTAAAAATTATTTATTACCACATCGGGAAGATGATAACGAATGTCCGCAGTGTAATGGCACGATTAAAAATGAAAAAATAAGTTCGAGATCTTATTATTATTGTAATCAACACCAAATAAAATATGAAATGAAAAATTAGATATAAATTTTTATAAACTAAATTCTATATTAATTTGTAATAAAAAATAGTTGAAATAAATCTTAATTGGAAAATCAAATTAGAAAGAGGTAAGCTATGCACCTGAATATGTTATCTTTTTGGAAAGCACGAAGTTGGTGTTATAACACAAGGGGAGGATGTTTGGACAACTGTGGGAGATGTTTTTAATCAAACGTTGAAAGAACTCAGTAATGCTTATGATCGGGTGGTTGAAAAATTTAAACAATAAACTTTCTAATCCAGTTGGATAGTCTGTTTATTCAAAACTTGAAAAAGAAATAATGGAGGATGAAATGAATACCTTTATTGCAAGAAGCATTCAAATACCTTTGATAATTTTAATGATTTTTGTTTTTAGCATGCCGATCTTTGCGGATCAGGATTATACGCAAGTGTTAGCGGATCGTGTAGAGGCAGAACTTGCTAACTATTACATGGACGAATTTGAAATTCGAGCAGAAGCTGATGGTCATGTTTGGATTGAAGGAGAAGTAAATACACTATATGATAAATATCGGGTGTATGAGATTGTATCGAAAGTACCCGGCGTAAGAATTATTACCAATAATTTGATTGTTGATACACCCACACTTCCTGATAAGATTGTAAAAGACAATATCAGGGATGAGATGAAATACGTATCTTCTATTATTGAACCTGAACGAATAAACATTCATGTTGATAATGGGGTTGTTATACTGACCGGGCAAGTGTCCTATGAGCGTGAAAAAGCGATGGCAAGAACGGTTGCTTCCTGGTAAAAAGGTGTGAAAGGAATTGTCAATAAAATAGAAGTACTACCATCGGAAAAGGCAATGTCGGATAAACATTTGAAAGAGGTCTTGACCAATATTCTGGAAAATCAATTTCCGTTGGAAGAAAATGTGACTTTTAAAGTAGAGAATGGTATTGTGACTGTAAACGGCACCACAACTAACTTGTGGGCTAAAGAAAATATAGTAAAAGAGTTTTCCACAGTCATTGGCATAAAAAAAGTGATTAATAATTTGGAAGTTGAGAAGACAATGGAATAATTATTTTCACGACGGCGAATTGTTGAATTGAATGATAAAGTACCTGATGGATGCATCAGGTTCTTCATCAAAAAAATGAAGATACCGAATATAGTTACCGGAAGAAATTATGAATATTGCAAAAAAATTGAGAAAAAAAATATCGAATCAATTAGAAACACTGGATGAGATACTTAAAGGTCGAGATCATTTACTGATCATTATGCACAATAATCCTGATCCGGATGCAATTGCTTCTGCGTTTGCGTTAAGTTATATTGCTGAACAGCGAACAAATATCAGATCCAGTATAACCTATGGTGGAAATATTTCAAGAGCTGAAAACCGGGCAATGGTTCAAAAACTCAAAATTCATTTGAAACAGATAAACCGGATTCATTTTGATAAATATGACTGTATTGCATTGGTGGATACTCAACCCGGAGCAGGGAATAATTCTATGCCCGCTCGTCGTAAATGTCATATTGTAATCGATCATCATCCGCAGAGAGATGATTTTGATTCAGATTTAACAGTAGTTAGCCCGGAACTGGGTGGAACAGCGACAACCCTGGTCGAGTGGTTAAATGAAAGTGATCTTGAAATTTATACAAATTTGGCAACAGCATTGTCCTTTGCAATCAGCTCGGAGACCCAAAATTTAGGTCGTGAAGCGGATAAACGGGATATTCAGGCATATCTAAATGTTTTTGTAAAATCTAATATGCGA
>CAZVKP010000298.1:0-4984 GCA_964627635.1 uncultured Calditrichaceae bacterium
CCACCAAAAGACTGCCGATTACCATGGTTGTCCGGGAGGCGACAGTGGGACCGGAATTGGGAACCAGGTCGGTATTCACATCCGCCAGTAAAACCTGTTCCCGGGAAATGTGCAGGGCATCCGCCAGAATGGTTCGAAAGGCGGTTTGTTCTCCCTGACCCATTTCGGTTTGAGCGGAATAAATCTTTAATCGTCCATCAGGTTGAATCTCCACCCGGATAGTCCCTTCGATTTTGTTTTCACCGATACCGGTAAATCCGGCGCCATGTAAAAATGAGGAGATGCCAATACCTTTCAGCCTATCCTCTTTTTTCCGCTTTGGAAATTCACCTTTCTTTAATCTCTCCAGTATCGGCTTGTTATTTTCCTGAAATCGTTTGGATTTGTTTTTGTAATTGCTTCGTTCAAGTACATCTTCAAATGTTTCGCGTGCAGATACGCTGTAGTGTAGTACTTGTCCGGTGGAAGTTTGCTGTCCCTGCTTAATCAGATTCATCCGGCGTATTTCATCGGGAGGTTTGTTTAACTTGAGTGCAATTTTTTCGATCAGCATTTCCAAAGCGAAAATCGCCTGAGGACCCCCGAATCCACGAAATGCGCCACTGGGAACCGTGTTGGTGGCAACCGCTTTGGCATGAATCCGGATGTTGGAAATATGATAGCATCCGGCGGCAGTAAGTGCTGCCCTTGCCAGTACCACCTGAGAAAGCGTGCAGTACGCGCCGCCAGCCAGCCAGATGTTAATATCCAATCCTAAAATTTTCCCATCTTTATCAACATACGCCTGATCCTGGTGAAATGAGGGATGACGTTTGGTGGTGAAATGAACGTCCTCTTCCCGATCGTAGAAAAAGGCAACCGGATGATCGGTCTTCACCGCCAGCAAGGCGGCGTGACCTGCCAATAGGGAGGGAAAATCCTCTTTTCCCCCAAAAGCACCACCGATGGGAGTTTGAATGACAGTAATGTGTTTTTTACCGTCGAATAGTTGCTCAAGGGCGTTTTTAACGTAATAAGGACATTGCATGGAGCCGCGAATGATTACCCTATCCGTCTCCGGTATGGCAACTATTCCCTGTGGCTCAAGATAGAGATGCTCCTGAAATCCGGTTTCTGCCTCCAGTTCCACCATTGAATAGGCTTGCTTCCGGGCAGTTTCCAAATCTCCTTTGTCGATAACAATTTCTTTGAATAAATTGTTCTCCCCAAAAATTTTCACCTCACTATCTTCGGACTCCATCATATCCAAAATATGCGGGAGTGGTTCATAAGCTATTTTAACATGTTCCTTTGCAGTATCAAGCAGCTCTCTATTTGCTGCTGCAATGAGAACAACCGGTTCTCCCACATAATTGACCAAATCCTTTGCCAGAAACGGCATGTCATTTTCCAGCATCGCCACATAATTGTTGGGGATATCTTCGGCGGTCGCAACTGTCACTGTACTCCAATCGAAGTCAGGATCAAACTGAATATCCAGAATTTTCGCGCGGGGATGCGGGCTGCGAATGGTGGTGCCATACCACAGGTCAGGAATTTTTTCATCCTGAATGTATCGTACTTCACCTCGCAGTTTTTCCCCGGCATCCACCCGGAAATTTTTGGGATTCATGTTCATTTTTTTAGTCTCCAGTAAAAACTTATCCCAAACTTATCATAAATTATTCCGATCCAGGTTTAGAGGTTGGTAAAACCTCAAGCTATCTCAAATTTCTCCAACCACTCATCTGC
Source organism: uncultured Calditrichaceae bacterium (assembly GCA_964627635.1). Lineage (GTDB taxonomy): Bacteria > Calditrichota > Calditrichia > RBG-13-44-9 > RBG-13-44-9 > CAZVKP01. The sequence continues at coordinate 1,732 of CAZVKP010000298.1, forward strand.
TGATAAAGCAGTTGGTTGTGGATTCCAATTCTCCAAAGCTTTCACATCCTTCAATCCATTGCCGGTGAACATCAAAAGCGGATTTTCGCCCGGATCAATCTCAGCGCTTTCTATTGCCTTTTGATACCCCGCAAAACTGGCAGCCGCAGCGGGTTCCACAAGAATACCCATTTCCCCGCATATAATTTTCTGAGCATCAATGATGGGTTCATCGGATACCTCTACAGCAAGACCATCACTTTCTTGAACAGCGTTTGCTGCTAAATAGAGATTTCTGGGAGCCCCGGCGTGAATGCTGTCCGCAATGGTGTGCGCCGCTTGATACTCAAATTTTCCTGTGTTCATAAATCGGACCAGCGCATTGCTTCCGCTGGATTGAACCGCTATCAGCCGGGGCATTTCCTCGATCCAACCAAGTTGCATCAATTCCCACAATCCCTTGTAAATTCCGGAGATGACCACCCCATCTCCCACCGGAACAAAAATGGATGAAGGCATTTTTCCTCCCGCTGCCAAAAAGATATCGTAGGCTGCCCACTTTTTTCCTTCAATGGTCAAGGGATTCAATGCTGTGTTTCGATTATACCAACCTTTGTTTGTTGAGATTTCCATACTTAAATCAAACGCCTGATCGTAATCTCCTTTCACCAAGTAAATTTGTCCGCCAAAGGACTGAATTTGAATTCGTTTTCCCACAGGAATGTTTTCCGGCACAAAGAGATGAGCCGTTAATCCGGCGCGGGCACAAATTCCCGCCAGTGAAGATGCGGCATTTCCGGTGGACGCCGCAGCGATTTCATGGATTCCCATTTGCAGCCCTTTTAAAACCACTAAAATGGATGCTCTGTCTTTAAAGGAAAGTGTGGGATTGCGAGTATCATCAAAAATTGAAAAGCGTTGCTTTTTACCGAAATACTTCAACAACGGATTGGCGGGAAGTCTGAGTTTATTTAACAATTCATTTGAAATTTTCTCCAGCACAGTGGATGTGGACTTTTCCTCAAATACCAGGGGCCATAACTCCGGATAGCCCCAAAATTCACCCGGGATTAACCTCAGAAAGTCTTCTCTTGATAATTTTCTTTTTATCTCACTATAGTCGTATTCAATCAGCAAAACGCCTTTCAAGGGTCGCTCTTTTTCCATCTCTCCGCAATTTGGACAAAGGTATTGATTGGTTTTTTCAATATCTTCGATTGAGAAATGGGATTCGCAGTCAGAACATTTGTAATGATAATGATCCATTTTTTTATCTGGATTAAAGAATAAAATGAAATTTATGCCATGATCAAACTCAGCAATGCTTTTTGAACATGCAGACGATTTTCCGCTTCCTGATAGACGACAGAATGGGGACCATCAATTACCCCTGGTGTTACTTCTTTGTTGCGATCTGCCGGAAGCGGATGCATGTACAGCGAATGTTGGTTTGTCAAATCCATTCGCTTTTCATCACAAATCCATTTGGGATATTTGTCAATTAATCCAATGCCTTCTTTTTCATCCTGGGTGTGAACCAGCGGACCCCAAGACTTCGGGATAACCACATCCGCACCTTCAAACGCTTCTTCCATTTCAGTGGTTACACTGAACTTCACACCGGCTTTATCAGCATTCTTTTGCGCTTGTTCAACGATGCGGGGCATTAATTTGAATTCCGGTGGATGTGCCAGGGTGACATCGATGCCGAAGCGGGGCATCATTAAAATTAAACTTTGAGGAACCGAAACCGGCCGCATGTAATTGGGTGCATAGGTCCAACTGACGCCCAGCTTGAGTCCGCGGGTATTTTCTCCAAAATGTTCGGTAATGGTGAAATAATCTGCCAGGATTTGTGCGGGATGATACACATCGCACTGCATATTGACAATCGGCACCGATGCTGATTCACGTAATTCCTCAAGATAACGGTTTCCTTCACCATATTTACAGTATCGAACGGCAATTCCCTGAAGGTAACCGGACAGTACTTTAGCGGTATCCTTTGCACCTTCCCCGTGAGAGATCTGCATGGTATCCGGCGCGAAATAGATACTGTGTCCGCCCAACTGGGTGAGTGCTACTTCAAAGGAAGTTCGGGTTCGGGTGGACGGATCAAAGAAAATCATTCCTAGAGATTTCCCTTCCAGTGAACGGTTGACTTTTCCGGTAGCCGTTTCCAGCTTGAGCTGTTTTGCCAACTCAAACAACGTTTTTAATTCCTGAATTGTCCAGTCCTGGGTGGTGATAAAATGTTTGCCTTTTAGCCGGGTAATCATGAATGACTCCAATCCAAATATTTTGACAACCTACTATCTCAAGTTTTTAAACTTTCGCACAATTGAAAAGGAAAATGGGCATAAAACTGGGTTGCAACTAACAAATCCGCCAATTCCAATTCTTCATGATCAGAATGAGACAATTCCTCTTTGCCGGGTGCGAAACCGATAGTGGGAATTCCCAAACGTCCCGCCGTTGCCACACCGTTAGTGGAGAAGCTCCACACATCACTGTCAACTGATTTTCCAAATACCTGTTGCGCTGCTTTCAAACCAGCCTGAACAAGGGGCTCTGCTTCATCAAATATCCACACCGGAAAATAGGCTTCATCGTCAAATTTGGTTCCCTTCCAGCTTATGCCGCTAAAATGTGGGACAGAAACCTCCGCCTCAATATTCGTCATGTTTAATATTTGTTGAATCTCTCTTAAAACGGTTTCCCGGTTTTCACCTAAGGTCAACCTCCGGTCCACATGAATTTGAGCATGATCCGGCACCGAGCACAGAGAAGGCGCGCTAGTGACAACCTGTGTTACCGTGATGGATCCTTTTCCGAGCGGTGGCACCGACGGCAGAATCCCATCCAATTTTTCGATTTCAGATATCACCGGTGCGATTTTGTAAATGGCGTTGACACCCTTTTGATTATGAGCACCGTGGGCAGACTTTCCCTTGGTGCTGATTTCAAGCTCCATTCTGCCCCGTTGACCCCGATAGACCCGTAAATCGGTGGGCTCACCCAACAGCACGTAATCCGGACGGACGCCCTCATTTTGAATGAGATGCAACAGCGGATAGCCATCGGCATCTTCCTCCAAAACCGAACCGACCACATAAAGTGTAAAAGGCAGATTTTGATTTCCAAGGTACTTTTTCAACAGCTTTCCTGCCATGAGATATCCAGCCATCGCCGGTTTTTCATCCACCGCACCACGACCGAAAATCTTGCCCTCCACAATCTTGCCCTCAAATGGCGGATATTGCCATTTTTCATC
>CAZVKP010000299.1:0-4941 GCA_964627635.1 uncultured Calditrichaceae bacterium
AATGATTCTACCATTTACTCCATAGGGCTTATAAATATTTAACTTTGATTTTGTCTTTCACCTCAACCCTATCCCCCAGAACACTTGTTTTATAATCACCAAATTCGGGTGCCCCCTTTCCCTTCTCCACGTTGGAGAAGGGAAAGGGGGATGCCACATGGTGGTCACCGTGTGAGGGGAATGGGATGAGGTTTTAACACAAATTTATACTTTTTATTTTTTATTATTGCATTCTAATGTTCCCAAAGACTTGTGCGACAACTATCCTTAGTTGTCGGACTCAGATGCAAAAAAACAAAAACTAATTGACCACGCTCCAACTTTTGGGATAATTTGTTGAGTCGTGATGAGAAATTTCAAATAAAAAGGGATTAAAATGAAATCAGTCAGTATGTTATGCGCCATCTTTTTACTGGTATCCGCCAGCGTGGCCCAGGAAATAAATTACACCTTAGCAATCGAAAATCCCCACCGTAACGAATTCGAAGTGCAGATTGATTATACGTTGACAGATGAAAACCATGTGGGTTTTGTGATGCCGGCATGGACGCCCGGCTACTATTCTATCCAGAATCTGGCAAAAAATGTTTTCGATGTACAGGCAACCGATCCTTCCGGTAACAAGCTCCCCTTTCAAAAAGTGGATAAACAAACCTGGCGGGTTGGCACTAACAATGTAAAAAAAGTTTCACTACAATATAAAGTTTACGCTTACAGCCGGGGAAATCCCTATTCACTTCACGTGGATCCGGAGTTTGCATTTTACAACGGGGCATTTGTATTTATGTATGTGAAAGGGGAAAAATCAACTCCAATCAAAGTAAAATTTAACTACCCCAAAGATTGGGACTCCCACACCTCGATTCAGGATCAACTGGGGGCTGATACTTATCTTTCACCGGATTATGATACCTTTATCGACTCGCCGTCTTTTTTCGGCAAGCTGGAGAAATTTTCATTTACAGTGAAGAATAAACCGCATTATGTGGTAATGAATGCCGGCTATGAATATAACCAACCACAAATTACCAAAGACTTGACGAAACTGGTCAACTGGTTTGCCGGTCTTTTTGGAGAATTGCCCTACAAGCATTATACCTTCTTTTTACGAATCGCAAATCCCGGCAAAGGAGGAATTGAGCACTTGAACTCCAATGTTTCCTGTGTGGTACCGGAAGCACTGAGCGGCAATCCGGAAAGTCCGAAATATTACAGCAATTTCTTAATGCTGGAAGCCCACGAATTTTTTCATACCTACAATGTTAAAAGAATCCACCCAACAGGTTTGGGACCCTTCGATTATACCCGGGAAGTTTATACCAAATTGCTGTGGTTTTGCGAGGGATTTACATCATACTATACACATCGTCCATTAGTGAAAGCGGGTATTATTGAACCCGATAAGATTTATCCCAGTTGGGCAAGCTATTATAATGATTTGGTTCAAAATGCGGTCCTTTACATCAAACCACTGGCACAATACAGCTTCGACTCCTGGATAGCAGATAGCGATATTCCGGATTATACCTTCCGGGTATTCTATCGTAAAGGCGCCTTTATTGCCATGTTGCTCGATATCGAGATGCGGTTGAGGACAGATCACCAAAAAACAATGGATGGATTTTTCAGATTTTTATACCAGGATGTTTACAAAAATGGGGAGACATTCACGCTTGCCGGATTTTTACAGTTACTCAATCATTATGCCGCTAAGGATTATTCCCAATTTTTTGATAAATACGTAACCGGCCTGGACACCTTACCAATCCGTGAATATTTGGCAAAGGTGGGATTGGATCTCAAGCCGGTTGAAAAATTACCCTACCTGGGAATTGAACAAAAAGAAAATGCTGGCGAGGCGGTGGAGGTTTATTACGTGCATCCCGGCAGTCCTGCAGATAAACTGAAAATGAGCCGCGGGGATAGAATTGTTAGCGTGAATGACCAGAAAGTGAACAAAGGAGATTGGTCGCACATTCTGAAATCGGTTGCGATTGGAGAGCCTGTCGAATTCAGTTGGTTTCATAAAGAAAAATTGCATTCTGATGAGATCGTGATTCCTGCAACTAAGGCGAGAACTTATACTTTATGGGAAAGAGAAGATATAACAGAGAAACAAAAAGATTTTTTAAAAACCTGGTTACTGCCTTAAATTTTAGATCATGAAAAACGAGAACTATTCCATTCAAAAAGGGAATCCGGAGGATGCAGAATGGATCGCCGGATTCCAGATAAAAATGGCACGGGAATCTGAAAATCTGGAACTGGATTGGAACACGGTTTTACAGGGTGTGCAGACACTATTCGACCAACCTTTTCGCGGATTTTATGTAACAGCTAAGGATAAAAATGATAATCCGATCGGATGTTTGATGATTCAAAAGGAGTGGAGTGATTGGCGGAATACCGATGTGTGGTGGATGCACAGTGTGTTTGTGATACCGGAATGGCGTAATAAAGGCGTATTTCAAAAAATGTTTAATTATGTGGAATCTCTTGCCCGGCAAGAAGGAATTGCCGGAATTCGGCTTTATGTGGATCATTCAAATACTCGTGCGAAGAACATTTATCAGAAACTCGGCATGCACGGTGAGCACTATGCATTGTTCGAAAAGATGTTTTGAAATCTTTGGTTGTCTGAATTATCTGGTAAACATAATAATAGTTTTTAGCAGATTCATCGGATTAAAAAGTTCAAGGTTATCAGGTTCAGGGTTCATAGTTCTAAGTTCTGCGTTCACCGTTTAAAGATGAAAAATAAAGTTTGGAGTAAATTTATTTTTGATGATTTAGGATGCAAATAAATTAGCACACAGTCGTGATAACCCAAGTAATTTTATCAGATCAACCAGGAACCTTGAACACTAAACCGTGAACCCTGAACGGTGAACCCGGAACCAGAGTTTTAACATAAAATCAAATAAAGCACAATCATGAAAACAGATCAGGATCTTCGCAAAGAACTATATCGAATCGATGGTAAAGGCTACAAAGCTTGCAAAGACATTCGGGGGAGCTATCAATTTCCCAATTACCAGCTTTTTATCGATCATGTGCAGGGCGATCCGTTTGCCGCACCATCCAAAATACGTGTCCGGGTATCTCATAAAATTTCTGAAATACCAAAAGAGTTGTTTCAAAACAAGATAAGACAGATAGCACTGCAGGATTTTCTTGCCCGGGAAGTGCGGACGAATATTAAACAGGTAACCCGCGGCAGTCGGGGAATGGGGAAAAGCGGTCTTATTTCCATCGATGCCGGTAATCAGGAAGTATTGGAACGTACCGCGGTTAAACTCACCTCCGATTGGGTGGAAGTCCGGTTAGAGGTTGGATTGCCAGCCAAAGGACGCACCATTTTAGGGCGGCAGGCAATTGCCATGCTCTGCGAGGAACTTCCGCAAATTGCAAAGAAAAGCTTACAATGGCAAAATCTCCCTAAAAATAAGGCTCAATATTTTGTAGAATGCATTGAAAACCAGGAATTTATTCGCAGCAAATTGGAGGAATTGAATCTGGTTGCATTTGTTTCCGATGATGCATTATTGCCGCGAGCAACCGGGGCAAGTGACCGTCCCATGAAAAAGGAAGAAGCAGTACTGTTCAGTTCACCCGACTCTCTTAGAATCTCCATCGAATTACCGAATCCTGTATCTCCAAATGATGATTCATTGCACACCATTACCGGAATGGGTATACCAAAAGGCATTACGCTGATCGTGGGTGGCGGTTATCACGGCAAATCGACCCTCCTTCGTGCATTGGAAAGAGGTGTTTACCCTCACATTCCCGGGGATGGTCGCGAATATGTGGTTACAAATTCTACCGCCGTTAAAATCCGGGCAGAAGATGGTCGGAGAGTGGCGCGAGTGGATATTAGTACGTTTATCAACAATTTACCGAACGGCAGAAGCACATCATCATTCTATTCAGACGATGCCAGCGGCAGTACCAGCCAGGCTGCCAATATTGTAGAAGCCGTGGAAATTGGTACGAAACTTTTGTTGCTGGATGAAGATACCTCTGCCACCAATTTCATGGTTCGCGACGCCAGGATGCAATCCCTTGTTCATAAAGAAGACGAACCCATTACCCCCTTTCTTGACCGGGTAAGGGAGCTTCATAAACAAATGGGAATTTCAACCATCCTGGTAATGGGTGGATCGGGAGATTATCTGGATGTTGCGGACAACATTATTACGATGAGCAATTATCTGCCGGAAGAAATCACCCGGGAAGCAAAAGAAGTCGCAGAAACTCACCCCACCCATCGACATGCGGAAGCTGCAGAAAGCTTAACATCTATTGCGGAACGCGTACCGCTCTCGAAAAGCTTCGATCCCTCCAAGGGGAAAAAAGCTGTCAAAATTAATGCAAAGGGAAAGGACCTCATATTGTTCGGCGGCAATCCCATTGAACTCCGCTATGTAGAGCAACTTGTGGATGTGAGTCAAACCCGGGCAATTGGTGATGCCATTTATTTGGCTGTTCAAAAATTTTTGGACGGTCAGCGTCCCTTGAAGGAAATAGTGGATGAAATTGAAAAATTCCTAAATGAAAATGGATTAGATCTTTTGAATCCCTTTCACAGGAGTGAGCAGCATCCGGGAAATTATGCCCGACCACGTAAATTTGAAATTGCTGCGGCTATCAATCGCCTGCGCACGGTTGAAATGCGGCAAGTATAAAATGACAAGCGTTATTAAATAGCAGGACTCGGCGGTAGGAGCGGCATCTTGCCGCGAACAATTCTTCTTTCATCACTGAAAACGACTCCTACTGTTTTCCTTAACATAAATAATGATATGTTCAAATGATTCAATTTATCACAATTTTGCGGCAAATAAGCGGAAATATAAGTTGAAGAATTTAAATAGATAGCCTGCCTCCTGTTTTGTGCGCGACGTTGACGACCTCAAAATGGGTTGTTGAAAATAAAGG
>CAZVKP010000300.1:0-4933 GCA_964627635.1 uncultured Calditrichaceae bacterium
CGACGGGTTTGTCGTAACTGGGGGCAGAAAAATCGAAATTCATATTATTTTCTTTAAAAGAGAGAACGGGAGCGTTTCGGTCCTTTTGAGATACGGCAAGGGAAGCGGAGCCGCCATAAATTAATGAATCCTGGTTTACAGTAATTTTTCGAATAATGGCATGAAAATCCGGTCGATTTACTGTTTGATTTTGGATATCGAAACGGATTAATCCCTCGGAAGTCCCCACCCATAAAATCGGATCACCGGTATGCGGCTGCCGGTCAGGATAAATACTGGTTACCGTTTCCAGATCAATTCTATTTAGGTCAGAAAAAGTTGACCAGAAAATTTTTCCGTTTTCTTGAAATCGCAGTCTCCCTATTTCATATTGACCACCTTGTTTGTAATAAATATACCAGTCATTCGAAGCGTCACGAACCGCCTTAAGGATCAAACAGGTGGAATCGGCAAAGAATGCCCCAAAACTCGAATCCGCAATAAGGGACTGACCAGTGGGATCGAGCCGTTTTAGCCCGTTATCCGTGCAAAAAGCAACATGGTCGTTCAAATAAATCATACTCGAAACCGTAAAATCATGTTCTGCAAAATACGGTTCGACCCGCGGTTGCGACAGGGATGGCTCTGCTTCGGTATTAAATTGAATTCGGTAAAGGCCCAAGTCTGAAGCAATTGTCCATAAGACTCCCTTTTCTTCTTCAACCAATCCCTCCACATAATAATTAATACCGGGTAAAGTGCCGGTAAATTCCCATTTATCCCCATATTTTCTCACAACTCCGATACCGTCTCTTGTGCTCATATAAACGGTGTTGGAATCGTAGCGCGATACGATCATACTTCCATCATTGGGGATGGAACTTAAAATAGTAACTCTCATATTGTCTTTGATAAAATAAAACCCATTATTGGTGGCTGTCAGCAACATATCTCCTGCGGAATAAAACCGATAGGCAGGTTTATTAATTTCTTCTATTGGTTTAAAGGCGGGTGGTTGTCCATTCTCCGGGGCTTCTGATAAATAGTTTACCCCATAATTGTCTGCCGCAAACAGCCGCCCCTGATGCCGGACCACCGAATTTACATTGCTTTTCAACCCCAGTTTTTCCCGGTAAAATGATAATGATGACGGTATTTCAACCCGTGCCAAACCATTTGCCAATGCCAGCCATAACCCGCCTTCCCGATCGGGATACACATAATAGATAATTTGTGATTTCAATCCGGAATTTTTATCCAGGATATTCAACAGCTTGCCTCCTCTGTTGATGATGATTACCCCGCTGCGCTGGGTTCCGATTGCGAAGGTACTGTCCGATAATAATGCTGTGTGATATAATTGGCTTTTCAGTAAAAGAGAATCTAAGTCCCTACCAAACCGTCTGACAGAACTTCCGTCAAATAAAAATAATCCATCGGTGGCGGTGGTAATGAGAATTGCCTGCTTTTGATTTAATTGCGAAGAAGGGAAAGGTAGCATATCGTAAACGCCGATATTTGCAAACCGGTCTCCTCCCGGAATCAGGGAAAGAGAATAGCCGGTTACTCTCATGAGTCCGACTCCATGGTTTCTAACATAAACGCGATTCCCGATACGATAAATTCGGTAGGTTCCCTCCACCTTCCAGACCTTTAGCCGGTCATCGAACAAACCCAGCAAATAATCCCGGGTTTTGAAAAACACGCCTTCCGGTGTCGCCAGGACATCCCACACCTCGCCGATATGTTGATATTTTTGATCAAGTTTGTGCCTCAGAGATTTATAAACCAGCATCCCTGTGGAATCCGGTTCCAAATAGCCAAAATCGGCGAGCGCTGCCACATAAATCCGGCCATGATCATCCATGGATAAAGACCGCACAAATGACGTTTTAGAAACCTTGATGAATCGCCAATTGATGCCGTCATATTCCAGAATTCCGGATTCGTTTCCGAAATACATGACACCGCGTTTGTCCTGAAGAACGCACCAGTTGGACGGTCCTGCGCCATATTCTTTGGGACTAAAGTTCCTGATAAACGGATATCCTGCTTCGGCATACGAGCGATAAGCAGCATCATTTGCATGCGCAAAACAGATGAAACCGGCGAGCACCAATTGTAAAATAATGTATCTCATTCTATTCATATTAAGAAATTCCGATAGTCGGAGAGATTTTTTATATAAATTTAATTTATCCGGCATATAGATTGATGTATTTTTACTCCGCCTCCGGTGAGAAATTCTCTTTCAGCTTTTCAAAATCCAGCGGTTTGGTGATAAAATCATCAGCGCCGTATTCCATCGCTTTCTGGTAGTAATTGTCATCTCCATAGGCGGTGATAATAATAACCTTCATCGGTGGAAATTTATCACGGATTATTTTGAGTAGCTCCAGTCCGTTCATTCCGGGCATATTTATATCCGACAATACCAGATGAATACCGGAAATATCAACCTCCTGTAAGTATTCCAGCGCTTCCTCCGCCGAGAGCATGAACTGAAAATCTATTTTACCCGTTTTCTTTTCCCGGCGGAATTTCTGTTCGAACAGTAGCTGAACATCTTTTTCATCATCAACGACTATGATCTTCATACCTTTACTCCGTTTTTAGGTAAGCTGACAATAAATTCGGTAAATTTTCCTTCTTCGGTTTCAAATGTGATCGAACCGTTATGCTCTTTCACTACGATATCATAGCTTAGGGATAACCCTAAACCGGTTCCCTGTCCTGCCGGTTTTGTAGTAAAAAATGGATTAAATAATTTATTCTGAACGGATTTGGGAATACCACTGCCGTTGTCCCGGATACCGATTTTCACATGATCCTCCTGATTTTGCGTCCAGACCAGGATGGCCGGATCGAAGTCGCCGCGCCTTTCCTTTTTGTGCTTGTTCACCGCATAAAACCCGTTCCCAATGATGTTCAGGAAAACCCGGCTGATGTCTTGCGGAACGACTTGCACCTTTTTGATGGACTGATCAAACTGCTTTTTGATGGTGACATTGAAGGTGGAATCCTGCGCGCGCATTCCGTGGTAGGCCAGATTGATGTCCTCCTCCAGCATGGCATTGATGTCGGTGAGCTGCTGTTCATCTGATTTACCGCGCGAGTGTTGCAGCATGCTTCGGACGATGCTGTCCGCGCGTTTGCCGTGCTCGTTAATTTTCTGTGCATTCAATCTCAGGTTCCGTAGAATCTCTTCAAGCGATTCGCTGGTTTCGGCATTGAATTCGCTCTTTTTTTCGTGCAGAATTTTGACCAACTCATCCACCAACTCTAAAGACAGCTCCGCAAAATTATTGACGAAGTTAAGCGGATTTTTAATCTCGTGGGCAATTCCGGCGGTCAATGCGCCTAATGAAGCAAGTTTCTCCTGGGTGATTAATTGCTGTTGGGTGGACTGCAATTCATTCAGCGTGCTGTTTAACTGTTCGATGGTTGTATTTAGCTTTCGGTAGGCGTCGGCATTATCCAGTGCAATGGCGGTATAGGCGGCCAGGTTCTGTAAAATATTGAAATGATAGTTTGAGTAAGCGTTCTTTTTAAAACTCTGTATGGTAATTACCCCCAGTACTCGTTCCTGGGAAATAAGCGGAAAGTAAATAATAGAAACAGGGTCCTCAGCAACCGTGCCGTCTTCAAGTTTACGGGAGCTGTTGGTTTTGTGGTATTCCGGAATGTAATTGGAATATTCACGTTCAGCATCGTTGATGAACACCGGTTTTTGATTGTCGATGCACCACACCGGAAGCTGGTTTTTGTCATGAGTATTCCGCGTATATGGCTCATACCGTTTGCCTTTCTCAATCGCCAGGCGGTAATCAATCTGATTCTTTTCAGGATAATAGATTCCGACGCCGAACACTGTTGCATCAACGAGCCGGTTTACATTCTCATAAAGTCTGAAGAATATTGTTTCAAAATCGAGAGAAGCGGTTATCTCCTTGCCGATTTCCGAAAGCAGTTCCACATTTTTTTTGCGTTCGTTTTCTGCCTGCAAAGCTTTTGCCTGGGCTTCAGCGGCTTGTGCCCGTAACTCAGTTTCCCGCAAGCGAGCTCGTTCCTGTTCCTTCCTGAGCAGTCTTCGTCTTTGAACCCGGTCTGCTCCGAAGACCAAACCCAGAAACAAAAAACCGTACATTCCATAAGCCCACCAGGTTCGATACCAGGGTGGCAATATCTTAAAGTCATAAACTGCTTCACTGCTCTCATGGCCAAAAATATTGGTTGCGCGGACATGAAACCGGTAATCTCCATACGGTAAGTTGGTATAGTCCTTTTTGTTTTCCTTGCTCCAACCAGACCAATTTTTATCGAATCCCTCCAGATAAGTTTTGAACTGATTTTCGGATTCGGCTTCAAAACTGATCGCCGAAAATTGAAACCTCAAAGCATTCATATTGGGGGGAAGCGCAGGTTGCGCCAAAGAATTTTCTCCGGGGTAACCGCCTCCGAAAAGCAAACTGTCCTCCGCTTTCACCAACCGGATCAGGGCGGGATAGTCTTGTTCATAATTTTTTTGTATGCTCGGATCATAACGCACCAGAACCTCCTCGCTGCCAAACCAGGTAATGCCGCCTTCTTCCGGGTAAATATAGTATATTGGTAAATCACTGATTTGCATGAACGGTTTGGTCTGTAAGCGATAGCTTCCGTCCGGTTGTCGAATTTTTACAGCGGTCTTCTTCCCAAAGTTCATCCAGATATTTCCCGCAAAATCTTTCTTTAATGTATATTCTTCCTGCGACCCACCAAATACACCATAATTGAAGGTTGAATCCCGGAAAAATAACTGATTACCAGAATCGAAGCGGAACACCCCTTCCAGCATTGCAAAATAAACCTGGTTACCGACACGAAACACAGATACACCACCACTTGGTAATCCTTTTCTGAAACGTCTGATCCGGGGATTTTCAATAGAATTGGGTTCTTCAAATTTCAGGAA
>CAZVKP010000301.1:0-4919 GCA_964627635.1 uncultured Calditrichaceae bacterium
GCATCCTCTACAGTTGTCACTTTGTAACCGGCCATGGTGGCCTGCAGGGCGCATATGGGATCGATTTCTGTGATCCAGACCTGTGCGCGTTGTGCCGCCAGCGCTTCCGCTGATCCTTTCCCGACATCACCAAATCCGCATACCACCGCTGTTTTTCCGGCAATCATGACATCCGTGGCGCGCTTGATTCCATCCACCAGAGATTCCCGGCAGCCGTAGATATTATCGAATTTACTCTTTGTGACCGAGTCATTCACATTAATTGCCGGTACCAGAAGCGTGCCTTCTTTTTCACGTTGATAGAGCCGATGAACACCGGTGGTGGTCTCTTCCGAAACCCCTCGCCAATCTTTCACAACTTCGTGCCAGAATCCCGGATCCTTCCGTTGCGTCTCTTTCAACAAAGCATTGACAATTTTGAGTTCTTTATTATCGGTCGGTTCATCCAGAATGGATGGATCTTTCTCCGCCTGATAACCACGGTGAATTAGCAGGGTGGCGTCGCCGCCATCATCTACCACCAACTGCGGTCCCTTTCCGTCCGGCCAGGTCAGCGCCTGTTTGGTGCACCACCAGTATTCTTCCAGCGTTTCACCTTTCCAGGCAAACACCGGAATACCCTGTTCGGCAATTGCCGCTGCTGCATGATCCTGTGTGGAAAATATATTACAGGATGCCCAGCGAACATCCGCTCCCAGTTCTGCAAGCGTTTCAATGAGAACAGCAGTCTGAATGGTCATATGAAGGCTGCCACTGATTCGCACATCCTTCAGCGGTTTTTCAGGTCCGTATTTTTCGCGGGTTGCAATGAGACCGGGCATTTCGTGCTCTGCCATTTCAATCTCCCTGCGTCCAAGAGCTGCCAGGTTAATATCTCGAATTTTATGATCAACTGTCTTTTCTTTTATTGCTGACTCCATTTTCACTCCTTAATTTGAATTAAACTTTTCATTTATTTCGTTCCAGATTTCTGAAGGTAAATGCGTGCCGACATGTTGGATCACTTCACCTCCCAGAATTGATCCCATTTTTCCGCACATTTGTAAGGGAAGTTCATTGAGATAGCCGTACAAAAATCCCGCGGCGAAGTAATCGCCGGCACCTGTGGTATCTATGGGATTATCAATTGAAATCGGTTCAACCGATTTCGCTTTTCCGTTATATTTTATCCGCGATCCTTGGCCGCCCAACTTCAGTACGGCAAGCTCACACGATTTTGCAATATAATTTAAAGCATGCTCATAATTACCATTACCATGATACGCAGCAGCTTCCTCTTCGTTGGCAAAAACTATGTCGATATAGTCACTTAAAATTTCCGGCAGAATATCCTTTGCCGCATTCACCACTTCAAATGAACCCAAATCGAAGCTCACGGTACTGCCCGCTTTTTTCGCGCTTTGAAGAACTGCCAGCATCAATTCCCGGTTAAATAATAAATAACCTTCAATGTGCACATGTCTCACATCAACAAAATCTTCCTCGGAGATGACCTCCGGCGCAAATGTGGCGGCTGCACCCAGATGGGTTCGCATGGTACGTTCGGAATCCGGCGTGATCAAACTCAGACACTGCCCGGTTGGTGCAAAAGAAGTGGTTTTGAACCTGGAGCCGTCACCACCAATGCTGGCATATTCTCTCCGGTAGAACTCTCCATCTTCATCGGTACCTAACATTCCCAAAAATGCAGTAGAGGCATCCAATCTTGATAAAGCAAAGATTGTATTTGCAGCAGCACCCCCGGAATGTTTCACCGGAGTTTTATCAAGTTTATTTAACAAATCGCGGAGATAAGCATCCTCTACTAACTCCATTCCACCCTTTTCGCCATCTATTTCATTTATGAATCCCTCATCCACAAATGCCAGTGAATCCACAATTGGTGAACCTATTCCCAATACATCTATTTTATTTGTTTTACTCATGCCACATCCTTTGTTAAAGTTGCTTCTTTCAACATGTCCACTTTATCTGTTTTCTCCCAGGGGAACATATCCCTGCCGAAATGACCGCCGGTTGCGGTTTTCCGGAAAGACCATCCGTTGGGGTGAAGCAAATTCAATTCCTGAATAATATTTGCCGGGCGGAAATCGAATATTTCACCGGATTCTAAAACTCTCTGAATCTGACTATCGTCAATCACGCCAGTGCCGTAAGTTTCCACATTGATACTCAGCGGTTTGGCAATCCCAATCGCATACGCAACCTGAATTTCACATTTTTTTGCCAACCCGGCTGCGACAATATTTTTGGTGGCATAACGGCAATAGTATGCTGCTGACCGATCCACTTTAGACGGGTCCTTGCCGGAGAATGCTCCCCCACCATGACTGCCGACACCGCCGTAGGTATCCACAATAATTTTTCGACCGGTAAGCCCAGCGTCGGCATAAGGACCGCCACGAATAAATTTTCCGGTCGGATTAATGTAAAATTGCGTTTCATTGGTAAGTAGACCGGTTGGTTCAAGTATGTCCCGCAGGGCTTCCGTCAACTCCTTCCGAATTTTCTCCAGAGAAATATCATCGGTTTGATGAGAAAGCACCACCGTGGTAATGCTCGCTGGTTTACCATTCTGGTATCGGACCGACACCTGCGACTTGGCATCCGGACGAAGATAAGGAATGGCTTTATTTTTTCGCAATTCCACAAATTTATTTAAAATGCGATTACAGTATGCGATGGGAGAGGGCATTAATTCCGGTGTCTCATCTGTGGCGTAACCAAACATCATCCCCTGGTCACCGGCGCCCTGCTCCTTAAAAAGCCCTTCACCTTCGCTCACTCCCTGCGAAATATCGGGGGATTGACCGTGAATTCGGGAAATATATTTATAAGATTCATCCCAGAAGAGCAGTTCTTCAGAATTGTATCCGATTTCTTTAATAACATCTCTTACAATTTTTTCAGTGTCAATAGATTCCCAGCCATTGCAGGTAATTTCACCCGCGTTCATTACCGTATCGTGTGAAACCAATGTTTCGCAAGCCACCCGACTTTTAGGGTCCGTTTTCAAGCAGGCATCCAGCACCGCATCAGACAACTGATCACACATCTTATCGGGATGACCCTCACTAACGGACTCGGATGTGAAGACATGTTCGGTTTTGATTTTACTCATAATAAATCCTCTCAGATTTGTTTTGAATTCTATTCATTGGTAAATGATTGTTTATTATACAGACTTTACCGCCCGGTCATTGAACCATCTTTTAAAAAATAGCCGAATCGGGATAATCAATTGTATTCGGCAGATCTTAACAGAACTTGTGTTAAACAGCTTTACATTTTGTATGAGAATTTCACAACTAAGTTGTAATACAAAATAATTATCATATTTCTGTTAAGATTGAGTGGAAATAGAAATAACTATTAACCGGAATAAATAAAGTTAATGAATATTTATGGGGAGGGATTAAAATACATTAAAATAAATAATACGACAGAGTAGGTGATCTAAACGAAATGCAATTTTGGGGTTGATATTCATGTGAATATAAAACATAATCTGCTCCACGGATTTTGAGTGAATCCTCCTCTCATTTATTTATAAAATCGTATTTGTTCACTGTTTTAGTAATAAAAGTCTCGCTTAATATAAAAGGTATTCTCATCATTGTCAAGTCAAGACGGTGGAAATATTAAAAAGTATATGACAGGCTTGATGATGGGATTGTTATACTCAAAACATTAATGAGGATTTTAAAGTTAAATCATCCCTAACACCCAAATTTATATCCATCCTCAAATTTTTGAATTAATTTTTGATTTAATTTCTTAGTTAAAAAAACTTCCTCTTCATGATGAATTTAATAGGATAGAGCTTATGCACGATAAGGCATCCTTATCTGTGCTTTGCCCTTTTTACGTAAATATTTTCACTTTTTAAATAATTTATATTATTATTATCCATTTTAAACAAATAAAATTTGAAATTAAGAGTATTTTTGATTAAGTTTTTAATGTATTTCCGAATTCGAATGAATAAATAACTCGGAAATATTTTGTTGTTTCGTATTAATCAGGATTTATCAACTACTTCACACACGTGAATAACTGACGAAAATAACCCTTACATTGACAATGTTTAATTTTGTTGATACACCAAATACCAGACAAGCCAAAGATATATTGTTTAACCATACGCAAAAACCACTCATCATTGAAGATTTAAACAAATTAAAATTAACAGGAAAAGATTATTCTGTAAGTGATTTAGGGGTGTCAGAAGAACGTGATGATAAAATATATATCTGGCTCTCAGATCAGTATCCCGAAGCAGTATTCTTGCACGAAATTTTGCATGTCATATTAAGATATCAAGGGTATCCCCAAATCTGTATAAACAGGGATTTTGTAAAGAAACATTACCCGGCACAAGTGTTATCGTCTTTAAAGAATTTCCAGATTATGTTTGCATCAACGATTGAACACCCGGAAGTTTTTCGTCGACTGGAACAACATTTTTCTATTGATCTTAATAAGTATTTTGACCTGCAAGTAAAACAACAACACAAAAGAATAAATAGCAAATTAAATAAATCGATAACTGCAAACAGCCCTCCATATTATCTGTTTAGACAACAAGATATACTCTTTGGTCTTGATTATTTTCTTTGGGGAGAGCGTGGTAAAGAATTACTCGCATTAATAAACGAGCAATATCCCTTGACTTATCAATCGTGCTGTTCATTATTCGACAAGATCAAAAAGACAGGTTTTACAACACCAGATGCCGCCCATCAATCCGCTCAGACGGTCAAGGATCATTTAATTGAATTCGGTCAGATAAATTTTCTCTCTGAGTATTATAACAACATTTGGGTGGCTTTAGATATTATAAAAAACGACTGAGTTATTCTGATATCCAGATTGATCCACAACTGTTTCATTTACTGCATTTTGCGGTTATGCTGAGT
>CAZVKP010000302.1:0-4914 GCA_964627635.1 uncultured Calditrichaceae bacterium
TTTCTGCGTGTTACGTGATTCGTGATGCGTGATAATATGCATCTGATCAAAATCTCGGGAATGGATTTAATCTACAGAATTATCAATTATTAAATGGATGGATTACACAGTTAGCATTTATTTCACGTTGCAGATAACAGTTTACTTTTGTACTTTAATTCTCTTAAAAATTGAATGGAGGATTGGAAAATGAATGAGAAAGTCTGGAAAGATTTACTGTTAAAAAATAACAGTAAAGTTGTATTTTTAATTATGGATGGTTTGGGTGGTACACCAATGCCGGGTGGCGAGAAGACTGAACTTGAGACAGCAAAAACGCCGAACTTAGACAAATATGCAACGGAAGGAATTTGCGGATTGTTGGATCCCATCTATCCGGGATTTACACCGGGCAGCGGGCCGGCGCATCTGGCACTTTTTGGCTATGATCCTGTTGAATTTAATATTGGCAGGGGAGTGCTCTCGGCTTTGGGTGTGGATTTTGAACTGACCAATCGCGATGTAGCAGCCCGTCTGAATTTTTGCACACTGGATGAAAAAGGAAATGTAGCTGATCGACGTGCAGGACGTATACCCACTGATGTGAATGAAAAGTTATGTGAAAAAATCAGAAATCAGGTAAAATTACCTACGGAAGTGGAATTGTTTATTGAGACAGAGTCGGAACATCGAGCAGTACTGGTGCTCCGAGGTGATGAACTGGGGGGCTTAATCAATGATACGGACCCACAGGAAACCGGTGTGCCACCGCTGGATCCAAAAGGAGAAGATGCAAATTCTCAGAAAACGGTCAAATATATTGAAGACTTCCTCAATCAGGTTCGGAAAATATTAAAAGACGATCATCCGGCAAACTTTATACTGGCTCGTGGATTTGCCAAGCACGAACCATTTCCTTCAATGGAAGAGCGCTATGGATTGCGATCGCTGGCAATTGCTCAATATCCGATGTACCGGGGATTGGCAAGGTTGGTTGGAATGACAGTCCCGGAGGTACCGGAAACCTTTGAGGATATGTGGCAACAGTTTAAGGATAATTATAATGATTTTGATTTCTTCTTCCTGCATTTCAAAAAAACGGATAGCTACGGCGAGGATGGTAACTTTGATGCGAAAGTCAAAATAATTGAAAAGGTGGATGAATGGTCTCAGCAACTTGGTGAATTGAATCCGGATGTTTTAGTTGTTACAGGAGATCATTCCACACCGGCACTCTTAAAAACACATAGTTGGCATCCGGTGCCCGCGCTTCTGCATTCGCAATATGCCCGTCCGGATCAGGTAAGCCAATTCGGAGAACGGTTCTGTCGCGAAGGTTACATTGGCAGAATGCCGATGAAGAATATCCTCTTAATTGCGATGGCGAATGCAGCCCGTTTTAAAAAGTTTGGTGCATAACACAATTTGGGATTGATCAGCTTTTACAGTCCGGTTTCTTTCGATTAGAGACCGGACTGTATGATGTACAGGAATAATAATATTAAAAGCTGGTTTTTATTCGATAGTTTTTTCGAGACCTGCCAATACTTAAGTATTTGCTTCCGGGAAAATTTTCTTATGAGATTAACCACATCTTTATGTAACATCTTCTCAGATTTTGCGTAGCTATAAAAATCTTAAATTGGAGAATCACGATGAAAAAATTTGCAGGAAGTTTTCTGATTATTTTTTTGATCTTTTCCACAATTTTAGGAGCAGAGGAAAAAAGACACTCTTTTTGCTGGGGCGAGCATTTCTCTTTTCCGGAAGATGTCGAAATTGATTTTGATGACGACGCAATACAGTTCTATAGCAGAGGTAGAAATGAGTCTGTTAAAATTACCAATGATTATGAGCTTTATGTAAATGGTAAATGGGTTTCCACAAGTCCATCAGAGAAGCGATTGCTGAGGAAATATTATTATCAGGGAATGAAAGTAGCTGAATTTGCTAAACGGATAAGTGAAGAAGGGACTGAAATTGGGGTTCGGGGTGCAGAAATTGGAATAGATGCCGTTGCCGGAATTGTGAAAGTCATTTTTACAGGCTTTGATGAGGAGGAATTAGAAAAAGATCTGGAACGAAAAGCGGAAGAACTGGAGGAAAGAGCAGAAGAATTAGAAGAAAGAGCTGAGCGGTTAGAGGAAATCGCTGAAGAATTGGAAGAGATACATTATGAGTTGAAAGATCGAATCCCAGAGTTACGAAGATTAGAATGGTATTAAAATTTAGATCTCTTATGTTGAGAGTTCTTTTCTTTTGGCAAAATAAAAATAAAGATTAAACCAAACAAAATAACTACCGCTCCGAGTGAAAGGGCAAAGTTTAAACCAAAGTGATCGCCTAATATACCCACAATAATAACGGCTCCGGAACGGATTGTAAAGTTCAACGACATGTAAACACCATTGGCAAAGGCCCGGTTTTCGGGAAACCCTTCCTGCACAATTGCCATAATTACCGGTGTCACCGAAAGGGTGGTGAAACCCAAGAGTAGTAAAATTGGAAACTGATACCAACCGTTTATATTTAGGAAAATCATCGAAAAAATTGATGTTCCAAACAGAGACGCGGCCAGTACTTTTCGGCGTCCAATGTGGTCGCTTATCCAGCCGCCGGAGATGGCTCCTGCCACACCTGCCGCTTCAAGAATTGAAAGTGAGGCCCCGGCTAACCACAAATTGCTTCCTTCTTCAGTGAGATAAGTGGGTAAATAAACCGTCATACCAGCATGGATAAAAGAACGGGAAATGAGTAATCCGACGAGTGGCAGCATAATTGGACGCATACGTCGAAGCGCAACCATCCAGGGTAACCCCTTCTCTACCTGTCTGGGAGTTTCTTCCACCGTTCTAAGTTTCAGATAAAGTAAGAACGATGCTAATAGTCCTACCGGAATAAGCCAGGGTAATCCTCTCAAGCTCACCAGTCCTATGGTTGTTACCACCACAATCGGTCCAAGAGCCCGACCGAGTTCACCTCCAAACATCCAAAAACCCATCCCTCTTCCCAGATTATTTCCGGATAATTTGCCAGCCATTGCCGGTGCCACGGCATGAAAAGCTGCAGAGCTGGTTCCCGCGACGACCAGAAGGAATGCAATTATTGCATAACTTGGTGCAATTCCCAGTAAGCTCATCATTATTGCTGTTACAGCAGGTGCCAGAATTACAAAATATTTCAAGCTCAGTTTGTCTGCTAAGTGTCCCATGATCGGTTGAAAAAGTGAAGGTCCCCGAACGAACATGGTGAGAATGCCTGCTTCTGTTTTAGAAAGCGCTAATTTTGTTATGAATTCTGGGAGAAGCGGGGCTAAAAATGCCGCATAAGTATCATGAACGGCATGGCTTGCTGCAATTGTTGCCACGCCACCGCTTTGAAATTTTTCGTTATTCGCTTTCGCTTGATTTTTCATTCAGTAAGCACTTTAGCTTTTAGTGGTTCCCCTGAATCATTTTTGTTAGGAGAAATGCCAAATTAAAGCGAATTTTAAAGATCTTTACAAGTGCGTTTAACAACCGATTAACGACACATTTTAGTTTAATGCTCCACATATTTGTTTAAGCATGAAGCTTAAATTCATTCATAAAAAAAATAATACCCTCTTAATCGTTTTAAGACTTAATAAAGTAAAAATAAATATGTGAGGGGAAAAGTTAATATAAAATTACAATGAGTAGATTTATTGAGGAATGACACGCGAATGTATGATTTGAAGATAATATAAGGTGAAAACTACCTTAATTTCAAAATTCTTAATAAATTAGGATAACCGGTATTCTTTTAACATGACATCCTTTTTAAATTTCCTGGCCAATTTAAACGCTTCTTTGTCACCAAATTTTTCAATTGAAAAAAACCTGGTTTTTCGCTTTTGACCATCTAACCAGGTCACCCGATAAGCTTTATAGAATCCTCCTGTTTTCCTTTTTCGCTTTATCTTTTGAATGCCAACAATCCCTGTATTGTTATCCTTGTGCTTGGTTACTAATATGGATTCTGGAATCTTGTTGACAGGTTCTCCTGCGATTTTTCCCATTATTTTTTTCATTTCACTTTTATAAAAACTCTTCGCTTTCATAAAAGCTTTTGCCTTATCGCCATATTTTCGATCACTGAAAAATTTGGAACGGGTTTTACCTTTGTAACGAACTCTCACATACCACCCGAAGGTATGCTTTTCCGGTTGATCAATCCTGCTGATTCCCTTGGATTCAAAAACGCTCATGTCATCTCAACTGTTAGTGATTGGCTTCAAATATAATATAATTAAAGTAAAATTCAAAATTTATGACGGTGACAATTGGGAATATTTTATTCATATAGGAACATAAAATATTAGGAATAAATACTAAAATAGATCGAATCTATCTTTCCACAAAATAAAGGCTTTTAAATTTAAAGAAATTATAAACTGCTGCAATCTTTTTTTTATAACCAAATTTTTCTGGAAGTATGAATTTAAATGTTAATTTTTTGAATAGGAAAACAATTTGTTATTACTCAAACTTTATTCTATTGTAAACAATATAGAAGGCAGTCGCAAAATATATAAGTTTCCCTTGTAAAATTAGGGACCCAATATGATAACTATTTTTTAAAATTAAGAACCATTCATGAGGTATGCTTTTTTTTAGCATTTAAGTCACGACTTAGTTCTCATCTGGCCCTTTGGCAATTAATTTATTAGTTTTACTATCATAGACTTCAAATGAAAATAACCCTTTTTTCACTTTCATTACTTCAGTACAATCTTTAAGGAAAATTTTCAATTCGGTAATAGTACCATTTTCTTTAACAAGTAAACAGGATACATCACGATACCACTCCGGTTCATCTTCATTCCAGGGATAAACAATCTTCACGTCAACATGATTATATTTGCCTGGAACGTGTTTAACCGTATCTTGAGTATTTTGGTGGGTCGTATTGGAT
>CAZVKP010000303.1:0-4905 GCA_964627635.1 uncultured Calditrichaceae bacterium
AGAAAAAGTTACAACCTTGCTCAACAGAGCAAAGCGTGTAAAATCTATGGATACGGAGTCCAGTGGGCAGGTGAAGGGATTCGAGGGAAATTTGGCAGATTTGTCCCTGGCAGAGGTTATTCAATTGCTAAATATGAACAAACGGAATGGTACACTTGTTATTGATGCCAAAAAACCGGGTAAAATCGTATTCAAAAATGGTGAAATGATTTATGTAGAATCAGGGGGGCAAACTGGTGTGGATGCAGTAAATGAAATGATTGCCTATGGTGATGGTATGTTTAGATTTGAACCGGTAATGGAAAACGTAACACCCAATATCCAAGGGTCAACAATGAATATATTATTGGATGCGCTCCGGGTGTTGGATGAAGCCAAACATGAAAATGATGAAGAGTGACTATAATTATCATTAACTGTTTTATCAATTCAAAAATTTTTCCCATAATAAATCTTAGTCATACGTATGGAATTTTACCAATTTCTTTCTTTGATCATCAATCTATAGAAGTTGGACAGTAGAAATATCCTTCTAATATATTAAGCTGAACTTTGACAATTAAAAAGACAAGGAGTAATGATGAAAACTGTAAAACAGACATTATTAGTTTTGTTTGCCTTTCTAATTACCTTAAGTATTGCACATCCCGGAAAGGTTGTGAAGAAAATGAAAGCCCCATACTCTTTCTCCACCGGTTTAACTTATGATGGGACAAATCTTTGGTTAGCAGATTATAAAGCGGATAAGTTGGTTGCTATAAATCCCACATCAGGTGTAAAGGTGCGGGAAATAGCTTCGCCCGGTTTTTGGCCGGAAGGATTAACCTGGGATGGGAAAAATTTATGGAATGTGGATCGTAAACAGAAGAAGATTTTTAAGGTCGATCCGGACAATGGAACCATTCTAAAGATGTTGGATTCGCCGGCATCCAGTCCGGCGGGATTAACATGGGATGGCAATACAATTTGGATTGCCGATCACCGGTCTGATGAAATTATGAAAATTGATCTTTCAGATGGCACTGCGATTCAAAGTTTCGATGCGCCCGCTGGCTATGTTCAGGGATTGACATTCGATGGAACGTATTTGTGGTGTTCCGATCGGATTGAAGATGAAATTTACATGGTTGACCCCCAAAACGGTGAAGTGATTCTCATTGTAAAAGCACCTGCCCCGTATCCCCGCGGATTGGCTTGGGATGGAGAATTTTTGTGGAATGTAGATTATCAAAGTGACTCTCTTTATAAAATTGTCAGAAAAGATGACGAGAATTATGTATTGGAAGATAAACGAGTTACCAGGGTTACCCTTACACATGAAACGAAAGTCTATGGAAAAGGGAATTTGCTTGAATTGAATAGTTATCTTGCAATTCCAGAAAATTTACCCCAGCAAAAAATCCTAAAAAAAGAATTTAGTCCACAAGATTTTTCCACCGTAGAGGATAGGTGGGATCAAACATTTGCTCATTTTCAAACGAAAAATATTATGGCTCCTGGAAAAGTTCAATCCCAAATGGTTGTGGAAGCAGAAATATCGGACATTAATTATTTTATTTTTCCGGATGAATGTGGAACAATCGCTGATATTCCAAAAGATCTTCGGCAAACTTATACCGCAAATGGAAGCAAGTATTTGTTGGATGATCCCTATATTCAAAATCTTTCCAAAAAAATTGTTGGTGATGAGAAAAATCCCTATTGGATTGCTCGCCATATTTTTGATTACGTGAGAAATCATTTGGAATATGCGCTGGAGGGCGGCTGGAATGTGGCACCGGTGGTATTAAAACGGGGAACCGGTTCCTGTTCGGAATATACCTTTAGTTTCATTGCGCTTTGCCGGGCCGCAGGGCTCCCGGCAAGATATGTGGGCAGTATTGTGGTCCGAGGTGACGATGCCAGCTTTGATGAAGTTTTTCACCGCTGGCCGGAAATCTACCTGCCCAATTACGGGTGGATTCCCATTGACCCACAG
Organism: uncultured Calditrichaceae bacterium; assembly: GCA_964627635.1. Lineage (GTDB taxonomy): Bacteria > Calditrichota > Calditrichia > RBG-13-44-9 > RBG-13-44-9 > CAZVKP01. The sequence continues at coordinate 1,979 of CAZVKP010000303.1, forward strand.
GGCGGGGATAAAAAACGACCCAGAGATCGGGCAATGAACATTGGGCATCTTTCGAATCGTTTTCTCATCACCACGCAAGGTGGGGGTGACTCTAAATATATGGGATGGTATTACAACTCTTATGAAACCTATAAGTTCGATCCACAAGTGAAAATCAATATCGAAACCTTTGGCGAATGGGAACCATTGAATGAATAAAATATAAATCGTTTTATTGAATATATTTTGTTTTTAATATTAGGAGCCTGAGCTGATGATGTTCAGGCTTTTATTTTCATGGTTTTAAATCACTTTGGAAGGAGTCATTGTTTGGATAAAAGAAAATACAAAATCCTCATTGCGGGAGCAGGCGGAATTGGACGTGCTGCCGGTTTATTGCTTCGAGAATTGGGAGATTTTGGGATTGATCTATTTATTGGCGACTTATACCTGGAATTTGCAGAATCCGCTGCTCAATGGATTCAAAAAGATTCTAAAGCTGATGGGGTTGTTCAATCTTTTCGGATGCCGGAAGCAGGATCGGATCAAAAATTCGAGCAGTTTCTTTCGCAATCCGATATCGTACTGGACTGTCTTCCTGGTAATCAAGCCCCGCGTATTGCTGAGTTGGCTCATCAAAATCAGATTCATTATGCAAATCTAACAGAATATGTAGAAGAAACAGAGAAAGTTAAACAGATTGCCTGTGGTTCTGAAAAGGGATTCATTTTACAGTCCGGTCTTGCACCTGGTTTTGTGGATGTTTTAGCAAATGGGCTGTATCAAAAATTCTGTCAACTACATAAGGTCGATCAGGTAGAATCCGTAAATATGAAAGTTGGTGCGCTTACCCAAAATGCTTACCCGCCGCATTATTATGGATTTACCTGGAGTCCGGTTGGTGTCGCCACATTATATATTAAACCGGCACAAGTGATTCGGGGCTTTAAAACCATAAACCAGGCATCTTTGACTGAAAGATCCAAAATTATATTGAACGGAATTGAATATGAAGAAGACTTAACATCCGGTGGTGCAGCAGATTTGCCCGTTGCCTTGGCTGGTAAAACCAGAAATCTTGATTATAAAACATTAAGATATCCCGGTCACTTTGCCTGGATAGACAGCATATTACGGCAAATTCCCCATGGGGAGGATTGGGTGCAAACGCTGCAAGCCAAGATGGAAGAAACAATTCCTCTGGTGGAAGAAGACCAGGTCGTCATTTATGCATCAGTGTTGGGGAGAGATCCCAATAATAAATTGCATATAATGCAGAAAAATTATTTGATTGATCCCGTTGAAATATGCGGGAAACGCTTGAGGGCAATTCAAGCCACAACTGCTGCAGGTTTGGCGGAATCGGCTCGATTGCTACTGTCCGGTAAATATGAAGGATGTGTGTTACAAAGTGCGATAGATACCGAAGATTTTTTAAATGGTCCGTTCATTAAAAATATCTATAAATAATTTGTGTTTGAACCAAAAGTCTTTTAAAGCCATTGAAAATTAAATATTCTATCATTTCAAAAATTTTAACTTTTGGAAATTAAAATTACTATTTGTCGTAATAATATCGTGCATTGAACATGTTGCTATTTAGTGAAAACTGAGAAACTGTTTTAATATCTGTTTACAAACCCTGCAACGGATTTTCTTTCCTGAAACAGTGTTGAACACCAGACCCGCTTTCCTATTCTAAGTTGTGAATGTTAAGTTAACTTATTTAAGGGATTAATTAAAGTTTTACAGTAACTTGCCGATATTTTGTTAGGTTCTGGAAGAAATAGTTCAAAATTTAATTTTTGCCTAAGCGTTACATTTATCAAATATATCAGCTTTTCAAATTTATATTTTGTATATATTAAATACATCAAAATAATAAGTGAGAGGTTTTTATGGTGAAAAAAAAGCAGATTATCATACCTTTATTTGTTTTCCTCTTTTTGATTTCCAATTTGTACTCACAGTCTGCAGACAAAAGAACAATTGCGGTATTGGATTTTGATAACAACAGTATTGTTCAGAAGCAACAACTTGAACCGTTACGTACAGGATTGGCAGATATGTTGAGTACTGAGATATCGCAAATTGAGGCTTTTAAAGTTGTGGAAAGGAAAAAATTAAAAGATTTGTTGAGTGAAATCAGTCTGGGACAGAGCGGTGTATTAGATCCGTCTACCGCGCAACAAGTTGGCAAATTACTTGGGGCACAGACCATGTTATTAGGCGGATTTGTAAACATGTTCGGTGGAAAAATGCGGATTGATGTCCGAATTGTAGAGGTTGAAACCGGAGTAACGCTTAAGGCGGTTGAAGAAACCGGAAATGTCGATAACTTATTTGAAATGGTGAAGGAGCTGGCAAAGGATATATCGGATGTATTTGAAGTGAAATTGACCGATTCGGATAAACAACGCTTAAAGCAGAATCGGGGCAGTGATAATTTTGAAGCCACGCTCTATTTCTCAAAAGGAATTGAATTTGAGGATATGGCAAGAAAAGCATTAAACGCTGAGGAAAAGGAACAGGCAAAAGAATTATATCAAAAAGCATTTGAAAGTTACAAAAAAGCAGTTCAAAAAAGTGATGAATTTAATAAGGCCAAACAAAAAATGAATGAAGTTGAATCTATTTTAAATCAAATATAAACTACAAAATCAGGAGAAATGAGATGTCCAAAAAACTGTTACTTTATTTCATATTTCTCTTATACCTGGTGTTAATCTTTAGTTGTGCAAGTTCCCGGTATAGTCGAGGCAGAGCATTTTTGGAGGATGAAAAGTACGATCAGGCGATCAAGACCTTGTTGCTGGAATTGAAGGAGAATCGGGGCAATCAGGATGCCTGGCGGGATTTAGGGATTGCTTATTTTAAAAGTGGTGATTACAATAAAGCAGAGAGTGCTCTTTTGGAGGCATACCAAAGGGAAGCCAATGATGGTTCCA
>CAZVKP010000304.1:0-4898 GCA_964627635.1 uncultured Calditrichaceae bacterium
CAAAAAACCATTACCGGCGCTTCAACATTGAGCAAAGAAATCCAGGATGACGTAAAAAAGGCCAAGAACAAGACAGAGGCTGGAAAGCTTGTTGGTAAATTGATTGCAGAGAGAAGCAAACAGAAGAAAATCAAGAAAATTGTATTTGATAGAAATGGGTACACATATCATGGGCGCGTTAAAGCTTTGGCAGAAGGTGCCCGCGAAGGTGGTTTGGAATTTTAAGATTAAAAACTAAAGAGGAGTCATTGTGGCTGATCGGATAAATCCACATGAGTTAGAATTAAGTGAAAAAGTAGTTTACATTAACAGGGTTGCCAAGGTTGTGAAAGGTGGACGGCGTTTCAGCTTTAGTGCAATTGTGGTCGTAGGAGATGGCAATGGGCATGTTGGTGTGGCTTTGGGGAAAGCGAATGAGGTTGTAGGTGCTATTACAAAGGCAACCGATAAAGCTAAAAAGGAAATCGTGAGAATTAAATTAACCGGCAGCACCATCCCGTATGCAGTGTTTGGTAAAGCCGGCGCCGGTAAGGTAATATTAAAACCGGCAAGTCCGGGTACTGGTGTGATTGCTGGCGGTCCGGTTCGTGCTATTTGTGAAGCAGTTGGTATAAAAGACATTTTAACGAAATCAATGGGATCACCCAATCCCCATAATATTGTAAAAGCAACCATGACGGCATTACAGTCTCTGGAAGATCCCATGACAGTTGCCAGAAAACGGGGCATGTCGTTAGCAGAACTTTTTAGAGGATAAACGCAATAACTCGTGAGTTAAAACAATGGCAAAGAAGAAACAAAATAAAATAAAAGTTAAACAAGTACGAAGCACCATTGGTCAACAGCCCAAGCATCGAAAAACGCTTGAGGCATTCGGATTCAGAAAAGTGGGACATACACGTGAGCTTGTTGATACGCCGCAAATCAGGGGTATGATTGAAAAAGTTCATCATTTGATAGAATGGGAAGAAGTTGAGTAATAGAATTGAGGTTGAATAATGGATTTAAACACATTAAAGAAAGCACCCGGCTCGACAAAGAGAAATAAACGAATAGGAAGAGGACAGGGTTCAGGAACCGGCACTACTGCCGGAAGGGGAAGTAAAGGACAACGTTCGAGATCCGGTTCAAAAAGACGTGCATGGTTCGAGGGCGGACAAATGCCTTTGCAACGCCGTCTTCCCAAGTTTGGTTTTCATCATTATGGAAAGATTGTTTATCAGGTTGTAAACCTGAGTAAGTTAAATAATGTTGATGCACGAAAAGAGGTTACCCCAGAGCTTTTAACAGAATCGGGATTGATTAAAAATCCGGATCGTCCGGTAAAAATACTGGGTGATGGTAAACTGGAAAAGAAATTATCTGTGAAGGTTCATGCAGTCAGCAAATCTGCTCGCGAAAGCATAGAAAAGTCAGGAGGAAAAGTCACGCTGTTATGATTGAAACATTCCGGAACATATTTAAAATACACGACCTTAGACAAAGAATTTTATTTACTGTTATTATCCTCGCTTTAGAGAGAGTTGGTACACATATTGTAACGCCTGGTATTGATACCGAAGTTTTAGCAGAAGGAATGAAGGATTTATCCGGAACGCTATTTGGACTTTATGACCTATTTGCAGGGGGGGCATTTAGCAAGGCTGCAGTATTTGGCTTGGGAATTATGCCATACATTAGTGCGTCTATTATCTTTCAGTTGCTGGGTGCTGTTGTTCCTTACATTCAGCGTTTACAGAAAGAAGGTGAAGAAGGACGTAAAAAGATCACCCAGTATACCCGTTATCTTACATTGCTCATTTCTGCAATGCAGGCATTTGGGGTGGCGATATTTTTAGAAAGCATTGATGTGAATGGAGTAAAAGCGGTGATCAATCCGGGAATGGGATTTCGCTTGTTGACGATGATTTCCATGTCAACCGGCACCATGCTCATCATGTGGATGGGAGAATTAATTGATGAACGGGGAATTGGCAACGGAATCTCATTGATCATATTTATCGGTATTATTGCTCGTTTTCCATCTGCAGCATTTCAAGAATGGATACAATTTACCAGTGGAAACCGTTCGCTGTTAACTGAACTATTCCTGATTGCCTTAGCCTTTTTGATTGTTGCAGGTGTCGTTGTGTTAACTCAGGCAACCCGAAAAATTCCGGTTCAGTATGCTAAGCGGGTTGTCGGCAGAAAAGTGTATGGAGGTGTTAATACCCACTTCCCGCTAAGGGTAAATACTGCCGGTGTGATGCCCATTATCTTTGCACAGGCCATTATGTTTGTGCCGAGCACCTTGTTTTCATTTTTTCCGGAAAGTGAATTTATTGGAACACTGCAACGTGCATTTTCGATGGAATCCTGGTTTTACTGGCTGATTTACGGGATACTGATTATTTTCTTCACCTATTTTTACACTGCAATTGCACTTAATCCGGTGGATGTAGCAGACAATTTAAAAAAACAAGGTGGTTTTATTCCCGGTGTTCGTCCTGGCAAAAAAACAGCAGATTATTTGGATAGTATTTTAACAAGAATTACGTTACCCGGCTCTATAGCTCTGGCTATTGTGGCGATTGTTCCATTTATATTGGTAACAATGTTTAATATTTCGTTTGGATATGCATCATTTTTTGGTGGAACCGGTTTACTGATTATAGTTGGTGTGGCACTGGATACAATTCAACGATTTGAATCGCATTTGTATACGCGACATTATGAAGGATTTATGAAGGGGAGCCGTATCCGGGGTCGACGATAAGGAACTATGATTCCAATTAAAAATGAAAGAGAAATCGAGCTGATGCGAATCAGCTCCAGAATTACGGCTGAAACTTTTTTAATGGTTTGGTCTCTTATAAAACCCGGCATAACAACCGGCAAATTGGATGAGGAAATTGAGAAATTTATTCATTCAAAAAAGGCAAAACCGGCGTTTAAAGGTTTGTATGGTTTTCCGGCAAGCGCATGTATCTCGGTAAATGAAGAAGTGGTTCATGGAATCCCTTCAAACAAACGCATTCTAAATGAAGGTGATATTGTCACTATCGATATCGGAGTTGAGTATCAGGGATACTTTGGAGATTCTGCCTTCACATTTCCGGTGGGCAAAATTGATGAGCGTACTCAAAAATTGATGAAGGTAACCATTAAAAGCTTATATGAGGGTATTGAAAAAGCCAAGGCAAATCATAGATTGCAGGATATATCCAATACAATTCAAAGCAGGGCAGAAAAACACGGGTATGGAGTGGTGAGAGAATTAGTCGGTCATGGAATTGGAAAATCTCTGCATGAAGAACCCCAGATTCCCAATTTTGGGACAGCAAACCGGGGACCAATGTTAAAAGCGGGGATGACATTTGCTATTGAACCAATGATAAACATGGGCGGCAGGCAAATCGTTACTTTGGAGGATGGCTGGACAATTGTAACGAAAGATAAGCTCCCGTCTGCTCATTATGAGCATACCATATTAGTCGGGAACGGTTCGCCGGAGGTTTTGACTGAACATAATCTGAAAGATGAGGTATTTTAAGTGGCTAAAGAACAACCAATAACGGTTGATGGAATTATTAAGGAAACATTACCGAATGCTACTTTTCAAGTGGAGTTAGAAAGTGGGCACGAGGTATTAGCTCACGTATCCGGTAAAATGCGGATGCACTTTATAAAGATACTCCCGGGAGATAAAGTAAAGGTTGAACTATCTCCCTATGATTTAAAACGTGGCAGAATTACATACAGGTATAAGTAAAAAGAATTGAGGCAGAAAAATGAAGGTTCATACTTCGGTAAAAAAACGGTGTGAAAGTTGTAAAATTATCCGTAGAAATGGTGTTGTGCGGGTTATTTGTAAGCGAAATCCAAAACATAAACAAAGACAGGGCTAAACTTTTTTAAGGAGGTCATTTTGGCTCGAATTGTTGGTGTAGATTTACCAAAAGATAAACCCATAGGAACCGCTTTAACTTACATTTTTGGAATCGGACAATCATCCGGGCTTAAAATTTGTAAAGAAGCAGAAGTAGATGCGGGTATCCGTACCCGTGATTTGACAGACGAACAGGTTCGAAGCATCCGTAATGCTATTCAACAAGGCTTTAAAGTTGAGGGTGGTCTTAAAGCAGAAGTAAATATGAATATTAAACGGTTAATTGATATTGGCTGTTATCGCGGGATGCGCCATAAACAGGGGTTACCCGTTCGCGGTCAAAGGACTAAGACCAATGCCCGAAATCGAAAGGGGCGTCGTCGTCCGGTTGCTGGCAAGAGAAAATAATTTTTGCATTTAAGGAGGATAGTCATTGGCACGTAAAACACGTACAGTAAAGAAGAAGAAAGAACGCGTAGATGCTGTTGGTGTTGCCCATATAAAATCAACATTTAATAATACAGCCATCACATTAACGGATAATAATGGTCATGTTATATCCTGGGCAACAGCCGGTAAAGTTGGTTTTAAAGGATCACGAAAAAATACACCTTTTGCTGCACAGTTATCTGCAGAAACAGCAGCTAAAGAAGCAATGGATTTAGGTTTAAGACAAGTGGCAGTAGAAGTTAAGGGTCCTGGCGCAGGACGAGAGGCTGCCATTCGTTCTTTACAAGCAGCCGGGTTGGAAATTATGAGTATAAAAGACGTAACGCCGATTCCACATAATGGCTGCAGACCGCCTAAAAAGCGCCGAGTTTAATGAAAAAATAATGGAGAAAAAATTTAATGGCACGTTATACAGGTCCAGTTTGTAAACTTTGTCGTCGCGAAGGAGAGAAGTTATTTCTCAAAGGGGCGCGCTGCATGTCCGCAAAATGCTCCTTCGAAAAACGGTCCTACGCTCCGGGTCAGCATGGAATAACCCAGCGAACAAAATTATCTGAATACGGTATTCAGTTGCGGGAAA